>NZ_MEBP01000086.1:0-58994 GCF_001722075.1 Salinivibrio sp. SS2
CGGGGCAAGAAGAGGGGGTTGAAAAGGGGGGGAGAGAGGAGAGGAGAGGGGGCAGACAAGAGATGAGAGAGGAGAGCCAAAGGCGGGAGAAACAAACAACGGTTCAAGACAGCGATACTGTTCTATTTTGGGGGGCTTGATATGACTTTCCACCATGAACGATGAAGAGCCATAAATGAACAGTCTTCATCTTTTCTAGCTAGAGTTTTGGTGACAGTGCAAGAAGTGGTGTAATTATGAGAGTTGTTATTTTCTTAACATGTCTGTCCCAAGAAGTACTTCTCGAGAATAGTGAGTAGTGATGGCGTAGGAAGTCATAACAGGGACAGTCACTACAGAGTGCCTGTCCTGATAGGGGAAAAGGTTCGAACGTTGGAGAAAAACGACGAGGATAGTCATCAAGAGGTGACTGTCCTCGCTAGAAATCAATTATGGATGCGTAAAGGTGTCTGTCCTGGCAGGAAACTGTCCTCGCGAGAAATAACAAGTGCCTGTCCCTATAAGAAGAAGCTAAGCAGGGGCGCCGCTATGAAAGCGGAATTGGCTGTCGGGCGCTTGGATCAACTCGGCTTCGCGCTCGCCGATGGCTTGAATGCGGTCGCGAATGTCTCCGCCGGCGATGGTTTCTGCAAGCGTGAGGTAATCTTGATAATGGCGTGCTTCCGAGCGCAGTAGCGAGATGTAGAACTTTTGCAGTTCATCATCAAGATGTGGGGCGACTTTGGCAAAGCGCTCGCAGGAGCGTGCTTCAATGTAGGCACCAATAATCAGTTTGTCGACCAAGGTTGCCGGCTCGTGAGTGCGTGCCGCACGCATTAACCCTTTGGCGTAGCGACCTGCTTCTAACGGTTGATAAGGAATGCCGCGTGCGTCCATGATTTCAATCACTTGCTCAAAGTGATGAAACTCTTCTTTGATTAACCGGATCATTTTATCAATCAAGGCTTGGCCGTGGGCAAACCCCGCTTTAGGGGTTAAAGGCGCACTGAGACCGTTTTTGCGCGCGTGGAAGATCCCATCGCGAACGCCGCGATAGACAAAGTCTTCATAGGGTTTGGCCCATGCTAGCAGTTGCTCGCCACTCGCTGCGTCAACCGCATATTTACGGATCAACCACATCGCGGTTTGGCTGGCTTTTAATTCGCAGTTTGCGTGATCGCGTAAAAGAATCGATTGATTGTCAGGCTGAATGGCCGCGTCAATCCAACTGTCGGGGGTTTGACAGTGCAGAAAACCATGAATAGGGGTGAGTAGGGTATTAATTTCTTGGCGTAGCATGCCGGAAACACTCTCAGACTGACAACAATGGCTGGGCATTATAAACAGATGGGATGCGAGCGCAAAGAGCTGGCAGCGCAGGAGGCGCTGCCAGGTGGGCGAATTCGGCCTACTTGTTCGATGCCCAAGGGGAACGGTATTGAATACCGAACTTGTCTAAACGCGGTAACTGCGCTTTGAGTCTGGCCAGATAATCGAGCCAGTCACGGCGCTCACTGTGGCTCCAAGCCGCTTCTGCAATGGCGGTAAGTCTTGGAAATACCATGTAATCGAGCCTGTCCTGATTGGTGATCAGTTCACTCCAGAGTGCACATTGCACGCCTAGCATATGCTCACGGGCGGGGTCGTCACTGGCAAGACTTGCCAGCGGCTCATATTGGTAGGCTTTCTCTAATGGCGTGACGCCCGCCCAGTCGAGGCCAGGCTCGGTGGCAGCATAATCTTGCACCATATCGAGATAGGTCGCCTGACCGGGGGTTAAAATCACATCAAAGCCATGCTGCGCACAATGTAATGCGGCGTCTTCGCTTTGCCATGAATAGATCACGGTGTTTTTGCTGACTTTATCGCCGTGCTGCACTTCTTCCCAGCCAACCATACGTTTGCCCAAGGCGCGTAGCTTTTGCTCTGCGTAGGTCAGTATCTGCCCCTGTAGCGAAGCGGTCGTTTCTCCGTTCATGCGTCTGTCCCGATAAATTGGGCTATCGGTCCATACCCCGTCAGGGACTTCATCGGCACCAATATGGACCCATGAGGCAGGAAAAAGCTCGGCGACTTCACTTAATACCGTATCTAAAAATCTATACGTGCCATCGAGGGCTGGCGATAATACGTTATCGGTGTAGTGTTGTACGCTACGGTAAGTAGAGCGGTCGTCGGCATCGTGTAGCCAATCAGGCAGTGCTTTGATGGCTGCGCGACAGTGACCGGGAATATCAACTTCTGGAATGACGGTAATACCGCGGGCTGCGGCGTATTCAATCACGTCACGTACGTCTTCTTGGCGATAATAACCTTCGTGACGTTCTGCAATATGACTGAATTGCGGGGCAAGGCGGGTATTGGGGCCGCGTTGACTCCCATAGCGCGTCAATTCAGGCAGGGCTTTAATCTCCAGTCGCCAGCCTTCATCGTCGGTTAAATGCCAGTGAAAGGTATTGAACTTAAAATAGGCTAACTGGTTAATCAGTCGCTTTACCGTGTCCACCGAATGAAAATGGCGCGCGCAATCGAGCATCATCCCTCGGTAAGCAAAGCGTGGTGCATCGCTGATTTTGATTGCCGGTATTCGAAGCTGTGTGTTTTGCTCTTGGCAAAGTTGTAACAGCGATGCGCAGCCGTGAATAAACCCGCGCTCAGCACAGGCTTGGATGACCACGCCTTGGTCGGTGACGGTGAGCTGATAGGCCTCATCACGGTGTGCGATATCTCGAAGTGCCGAGTCGGGTAAAGGCCGTAAGATAATAGCATGATCGCCAGTGACTGCATCTTGGTGGCGCGGGTCGAGTGCAATATCAGCTTGCGGATACATGCGAACCCATTCGTTGCTTAGCCACTGCGCGGCGGGAAGGGCCTGTGAATCCACCGCGATTAACGGTGTTGTGGGTGAAAGCGTAAAGTATCCTGGCTGGTGGCGCACCGATTTGGGCACCGGAATAATGGCGTGCTCGGCGGGATGAACATCTGGAATCGTTGATCGTGTGGTATGAGTGTGTGCCAAGTTAATGGGAGTGAGCATCACTGAATATTGCTCGCCATTGGCATAGAGCAGTGCATCTTTAAAGCCCGCACAAAGAAACCGCAATGGCGGCGTGTGGGCATCAAACTCGATGTATAAGCTTTGATTGGCATCGAGAGTTTGATGTGCCGGTGTAATGACGCAATAGCTGCCAACTTGCTCAATACTGCCTTGTGACAGGGTATTGGGGTTGATGAAGCGATCAAACAGTACCGCAATGGACAGCGCTTCCAACGAACGGTCGGTGAGGTTATGTAAGGTTAACCCCATTCGGCTGCGCGGCGGGGTGTCATTGGGATACTCGTTGATCACACTAAGATCGAGGCGGTAAGTCATCACGCGTTCTCCTTGTTCGAGTGGCCGTTGCCAATCAGTGTTTGCGCACTGATGGCGAGCATAAACCAGCTTGCATGTGGCAACCACTGCTCGCCCCATCGCCAGTTTTGCGCCATATCATCGCAATTTGGCGCGGGGTTGAATGCAATCTGTGTTTCATCCTCCATTCCTGAAGTAATGCCATTGCAGATCCCCCCTTTGGCATTAAAAAAGCCCAAGTGCGGTAGGTAATCTGGGTTGTTGTGGCCATGTCCATCGAGCATACAGATGTCAAATGGGTTTAAACCGAGGATCCAATTAAGCGCCCGTTGGCTAAAGGTCTGGAGGGCAGTATTCAGCGTATCGTCATGAATATGGCGTGTGGCATGACACGCAAAAGTCGCCAGTGATCCCAAGCGTGCATTCTCGCCTTGCCACCAATAGCCGGTTTCATTGTGGTGAGGAATAAAATGACGCACCTGTTTGACGCCATCGACGGGTTTGACGTACTGACGCGGATACGCGAATGGATTATCAGCGGTTTGTGTTAGGTTGAGCTCAAACTGGCAGGCGCGTTCCAGGGCTGTTTGTGCAATAGCTTGATGGCTGGGGTCGGTTTCCACATCGAGGTAGCGAACTAATGCCAACCCGGGCAGACCCGCATCGGCGGCATGGTAAAACGGGCGACTCCCATCAGCATTTGCCGACCAATAATACTGACAGGTTTCATCACTGCACTGCCGTGCGACCAGCTTTTGCATCCAGCCTCGAGCCTCGCTCAAAAAGGGACAGTCACCGTTCGCACTAATGTGTCTGTCCCCAGAACCTAAAGGTGCCTGTCCCATTAAATAAGCGTGACTGTCCCCGGTAGATTGCTCCCCGGTAGACTGCCGAGTGGCGTGATGTAACTCGCATGCGGCGAGAAGAGCGCAGGTTTCGTCAATAATGTTTGGCTCACCGTCATCAAGATAACGGTGGTTATGTTCAACCAAATGCCAGTAGCCGCGAATGGCGGCGTCTAAATAGCGTGTTTGTTGGTCTGGCTCCGCGTAAAGCGGGGCTCGGCTTGCGGCGGCAAGGGCAGCAATCGCCATGCCGCCGCCTTGCCGAAAACCGGCTTGGTAAGCCTCACTCATCACGCCATCTTGCGTCGCGTAAGCGCAAAGGGTGCGGCGCTCCGGGTCTTTCGACCATTGATCAAACACCGTCATGTAAAAGAAGCCACTGGGGTGTTGCATACGGAGAAGAAAATCGGCGCCGTGTTTCGCTTCATCGGCTAAGCGCGTGTGCACAAACGCGGGCAGCGTGTCCGAGTTAAACTGGCTGGTAAGATCGGCCAGCCCCCAAGCCAACAGCGGGATTTGTTGCGGATTGAAGTAATTGGCATAGGAAAGGTGGCTCAGGTATTTGCTCACATCGCCAGAGGCATCGTACCAACCGCCGGACACATCCATGCGTTCATCAGAGCCAAATACCTTGGCGCGCTGATCCGCGTGCTCGTAGATACCGCTACACCGCTGCGATTTAAAGTAATGGAGCAGATCAGAGAACGTGGTGTGAAACAGACAATTATCCCTTATCTCAAACGGATGGGAATATACAGGTGTGTCTGTTAACAGCATGAGTTGATAGCGTCCGCGATGTGCAAAGGCAGAAAAATCGAGGGTATAAGCCGTGCCTATCTGCCAGTTGTTTAACTGTGTGCCTTGCTGTAATGCAAACTGCGCGACCACGTTATCGAGTGGTGCTGTGTCTGTCCCACCAACAAAAGTGTCTGTCCCGGTACTTTTTTTTGCATGTTCTGCGGCATCGTTAAAGTGTCTGTCCCCAGAAGGGGAGGCAGTTTTATCGGCAGTGTTAAATGTGCCTGTCCCCCTAAGAGGGGGCAGAGAAATCAGTGCCACGGGCGTGCCGGTGAGGCGGTCGCTGTCACTGACGATCACCGCGTATTTGTCACCGTGTAACGAGTAGCCAATGTGATTGGTCAGCACTTGCATGATGGTATCCTTATTGGTCGCTATTGCTCGTACAAATAGCAGCGCACATAGTGGTTGTCGGCGAGCTTGGTCACGCCGGGTAACTGCTCAGTGCATTTGGCCGTCGCATGTGGGCAGCGGCCAGCAAAAGGGCAGCCGACAGAATCCGGCGTCCACAGAGGAATTTCACCCTTGTTGCCCTTTAGTTTTTCGTGAATAGACTTGCTCGGGTCGGGTACGGCCGAGACCAACAGCTGGGTATAAGGGTGTTGGGGATGGTGAATAATCTCTTCGGTGTCTCCCCATTCGACCATATGGCCGACGTACATCACCGCCAAGTCTTCGGCAATGTAGCGCGCGGTGGCGATATCATGGGTGATGTAGAGCAGCGACATTTGCTTCTCCACTTTCATCTCTTCCATGAGGTTAAGCACACCGGCACGAATCGACACATCCAGCATCGAGGTCGGCTCGTCGGCGAGTACCACTTCCGCGCCCACGGCGATGTTTCGCGCTAGGTTTATCCTCTGACGTTGACCGCCCGACAGCTGATGGGGGAATTTCTCCGCCGTTTCTTTGGCCGGAGTCAGGCCCACTTGCTCGAGCAGCTCGAACACCCGCTCTTTCAACTGAGCTTTATCGCGCTTGGCGACTTTTTTGTGGATCAATAACGGGCGCGCAATATGGTGAAACACATTATGCGTGGGGTTGAGCGAGCCAAAAGGGTCTTGCCAGACCATTTGCAGGCCTTCGCGATAGCGCATCAGCTCATCACGTTTTTTAATGGTGGTAATATCGCGGCTCCGATATTCAATGCAGCCGTCGGTCGGGGCGTACATTTTTGCGATCATTTTCGCGGTGGTTGATTTGCCCGAGCCCGACTCACCCACCACGGCAAGTCCACGGCCTTTGTACATTTTGAACGAGACATCATTGATCGCTCGCATCATGGGTTGTTTAAGGGCATGACTGTTAATGGGAAAATCTTTCACCACGTTTTTCCCTTCAACCAGCAGTTCTCCAAAACCTGTACTCATCACTGACTTCCTCACATTGGCGCGTTATTAGAGTTTTTGTTGGGCGATGGGCTCGCCGTATAGATGGCAGTTGGAATACCGGCCCGGTTCGATTTGGCGCAGCGCCGTTTGCGTGGTTCGACACCGCTCATGCACCTGAGCACAGCGCGCTTGAAAGCGGCAGCCGGTTGGGATTTCGAGCAAGTTGAGCGGGTTGCCTGGGATCCCAGTGAGCTGGCGCTTAGGTCCGGTGAGTGAGGGGAATGAGCTGCCTAGTCCTTCGGTGTAAGGGTGGTAGGGATTGTTGAGCACCTGTTTGGACGGCGCGACCTCAATCAGCTCACCGGAATACATGATCCCAATCCGATCGGAAAACTCGACCATGAGCGATAAATCATGGGTGATAAACAGAATCGAAAAGCCAAACTCTTCTTTTAACGCGTAGATTTTTTGCAAGATCTCGCGTTGCACCACCACATCTAATGCCGTGGTGGGCTCATCCATGATGATCATTTTCGGGTTGAGGGCCAGTGCAATGGCAATTACCAAGCGTTGACGCATCCCGCCCGAAAACTGATGCGGATAATCGGTCAGACGGCTGGGATGAATATCGACAATTTCTAGCAAGCCTTGAGCCCGCTTCACCGCCTGTTTGCGGGTCAGGTTGGTGTGGCGCATCAGCACATCGCAAAACTGCTCTTCGAGCGTCAGCACTGGGTTGAGGGCATTCATGGCGCTTTGAAACACCATCGACATCTCGCGCCAGCGAAAGTCGCGCATCCGAGCGTCGCTGTAATCGAGGGTATTCTCGCCGTTAAAGATGACTTCGCCGCCGGTGATAAAGGCAGGTGGCTTATGCAGGCGCATCAGCGAAAAGGCAACGGTGGATTTACCGCACCCCGATTCGCCAGCCAGGCCGAATACTTCACCGGGGGCAATGTCAAAACTGACGTGATCGCAGGCTCGGACATCACCGGCATCGGTAATGTAGTCGACGCACAGGTCACGGATTGAGATAAGTGGGGTGCGACTCATGATTTATCTCCACTGATCAGCATGTGTTCGGCAACGGGATTCTCGTCGCGGGCTTTCTTTTCTTGTTGGCTGAGTTTTTTCCAGCGTTTCATCCCTTTTTGCGCACGTAATTGCGGGTTGGCAATTTCATCCACCGCGAAGTTGAGTAACGCAAGCCCCGTCACCAGTAAGGTCAGCGCAATACAAGGCGCGAGTAGCTCCCACCAAGCGCCAATCAGCATGGATGAGGAGGTTTGTACGTTGTAGAGCATGATCCCCCAGCTGATGGTGTTGGGATCGCCAAGGCCCAAGAAAGAGATAATCGACTCCATGGCAATGGCATACATCACCGAGCCAATAAAGCTAGCACCAACAATGGGCACGAGGTTAGGCAAGATCTCGACAAAGGTGATACGAAAGCGCGATTCACCCAGCACTTCGGCGGCTTTCACGAACTCTTTTTCGCGCAGGGCAAGGGTTTGTGAGCGAACCACCCGTGCTCCCCAAGCCCAGGAGGTACAGCCAATAATGATGGCGATCGTCAGCGGTCCGGCTTCGCCGATAAACGCGGCGAGCACGAACAAGAGCGGGTATTGCGGGATCACCAACATAATATTCATTGCGGCGGTGAGCACATCGTCAACCCAACCGCCTAAATAGCCGGCGGTAATGCCGATTAAGGTGGCGAGGACACACACGGTGATGCCAGCCCCAAAACCCACCGCCAACGAAACTCGGGCGCCATGTACCAACTGTGACCAGACATCGCGGCCCATACGGGTAGTGCCAAGGACATGGTCGGCCTTTTTCGACATCAGTAGGGTGCGACGATCATCCGCTAAGTGTGTGGCGACCCAGCCGTCTGGGTTGGCTTGCGCCGCTTTGACGATAAAGCTGGGGTATTCATGCGGGTTACCCGTGCGTTTGTCTGGCGCATGCTGGGTCAACAACGGCGCGAAGACCGCCATCAATATAAATAGGCCAACAATGATGGAACCGGCGCGGGCAATCTTATTGCGCACGATAAGCGTGAGGAGATCTTTCATATTATTTGCCTCCTTTGCGCAGGCGTGGGTCAAGGACCACGTACAGCATGTCAGCAATTAAGTTAAACGAGAGCATAAACAAGGTCATAATCAGTAGCTGGCCTTGTAGAACTTGATAGTCGCGCGCGTTGATCGCATTCAAAAGCACCGAGCCAAGACCGGGGTAGTTAAAAATGATTTCCACAATCAGTTGGCCCCCGATGGCAATACCCAGCGACATCGATAGCGCGGTGACACTGGGTAAGAGCGCGTTCCGCGCCGCATAGTTAAACACCACGCGGTTTTCGCTTAACCCTTTGCCGCGAGCCATGGTGATGTAGTCTTCCGCAAGCAGGTTAATCATGTTGTTACGCATGTTGACCAAAAAACCGCCTACTTGAATGATGGAGGCACAAAAAAGTGGGAGTACAGCGTGATAGGCCACATCCTTAATAAAGGTCCAGCTGGTCCAGTCTGGGGTCACGCCTGGCGTGTAGGCGTATCCGGTTGGAAACCATTTCAGCCCAATGGCGAAAATAAACAGCGCCAGCATCGCGATAACCACTTGAGGCACCGCTTGGATAATCAGCATGCCTGGGGTGATCACAGCATCGTATTTACCGCCGCGCTTCCAAGCGGCAAAAATGCCCAAAATCGAGCCCAGCGAGAACGACAGCAGCACCGCACTGCCGGCGAGAAACAGTGACCAGCCAAAGGCTTTGCCGAGGAGCTCGTTAACCGACAACGGATAAAATTGGATGGAAGTGCCTAAATCCCAGCTCAGCACGTTTTTCATGTAGGTGAAATACTGCATATAGAGGGGGCCATCGACAAAGCCCAGCAGTTGTTTCATTGCCTCAATTCGCTCTGGAGTGACTTGCACCGAGGCGTTGGCAAACATCATGGTGACAGGATCACCGGGCATGGCACGAGGAATAATAAAATTGAGTGTTGCTGCCACTAAAAGGGCAATCATGTAAAAAGTTAGCCGTCGGAAAAAATAACCCATAACCCACACCTTACACAGCGAAGTGGTGATGTTCGTGGCGTGAACACCGTGGAAAAGCGGGCGCGCAAGGCGCCCGATAGTGGTTACTGGACGGGCTTAAGGTCCAGCACGTGAAGAAGACGCTCAGGAATGCCGGCCCAGATAGAGGGGCGACCCTTCGGATTGTCTTCGTTCCACCAACCGGTGAAGCGGGTTGTGTTGTATTGATACATTTGTGCACCAGAAAGCACCGGAATGGTGACCTGATCCTTGGCGATAATCGCTTGGATTTGGTGGGCAATTTCCAGTTGCTCGGCTTTATCCGCGGTTTTGTAGAAGCTGTCTAACAGCTTGTCGAGCTCAGCATTTTGGTAATAATGCATCGCGAACCGCGGCATGCCATCCCCTTTCTGTAGGTTGGAGTTATACGCGCTATTCCAATAGGTGTAAGGGTCCGCACCGTGGAAGTAGTTGGTGTAGGCGACGTCGTAGTCGGCTTCAAGCATCGCTTGGTTATACACTGAGAAATCAGGCGTACGTGCCTTGGCTTTGATGCCGGCCTCGGCAAGTTGCTCAACCGCAAGCTGAACGGTGTTGTTGAAGTCGGTCCAGCCATTGGGAGATTGGATCTCGAGCTCAAACGACTTACCTGATGGCGTTTCCACAAAGCCATCGCCGTCTTGATCTTTAAAGCCGGCTTTCGCAAGCAGTGCTTTGGCGCCGTCTAGATCGTACGTATTGTATTGGCGATATTTTTCATGCACCGCTTCGTCGGACCAAGACTCAAAGGCATAACCTAAGCCAGACGCGAAGTCGTTTACCGTACCACCGCCATAAAATGCGATATCAATGATGGTTTGACGGTCCAGCGCCATCGAGAATGCACGACGGAAGTCGACATTGGTTAGCGCTTCACGCTTGGCAGGGTCTGGGTCATTAAAGTTGATCATAAAGGCTTGGGTGCCGGCGGCAGGATACCAATAGTGATGGTTTCGGTTGGCGGCTGCATAGGTGCGGTCAATGTCAGGAATAAACGAGGAGGTCCAGTCCATTTCGCCACTGATCACTTTACTTAAAAACTGGTCGTTATTGGCAATTTGCGGCACGCGCAGACAGTCAACATCGAGGTTGTCGTTGTCCCAATAATAGGGGTTACGACATTGAATATAGAGCTGTGATGTGAAGGTATCGATGGTGGTGAAGGGGCCAGAGCCTACTGGGTTCTCGTTGGTGTAAGATGCTGGGTCTTCGATGTTTTTCCATACGTGCTCGGGCACCACTGGCACTTTGACGATCTCATACGGCACATTGGAATTGGCCTCGGTGAGTTCAAAGCGGACGGTATAGTCGTCAACTTTTTTTACATCATCAATCCATTTATTAATCCCAGACTGATCGAGTTCAGGGTGGTTTTTGACCAAATCAAATGAATACACCACATCATCGGCGGTATAGGCCTCACCGTCTGACCATTTCACCCCTTCACGAAGAGTGAAGGTGACACTTTTCAGGTCATCCGCCATTTCATAGCCACTCGCGATACGAAAGACAGGCTGGTTGCCTTTCATTTCGTTAAACACCACTAAGGGCTCATAGACGAAATCAGTGGTTGTGTGCAGATAGGTGGCGCCAAGGAAAGGGTTAAAGTTACGGACAAAGGTATTGAATTCTTTCGGGTGGATAGTGAGCTCACTGCGCTCGGCGGCACTGACGCCAGCACTTGCGCTCAGCGCACCAATAATTGCAGAGGCAAGTAGGGTCTTGCTGGCAAATCTAATGTTACTCGAAAACATAGCCATTCCTTACTGTTGCTTTCAGTTCACGTGATGGATAGTGAGCTCGTTGCTTACAACCTTCGCGAGCTCAAGCTTGCCGATGCACCGGCATCTAGTTGTCTGTTGTCTGGTCATCGTATACATCAGCAATCGATAACACAGCGACCAGTGAACCTCTTCAAATAAGCATGCCGATAGAACGCCTCGCAACGCCATTAATCGTTAAAATCGTAAAAAACCACTTTCATGACGTTAAAACCGTTAAAATCGATCGGGATAAATTGAAGATGTATTCTGACTCGCTTTCTCTTCTGAGATAAAAACCAGAAACGGAACTAGATTATACCAATAAATATCAATGACTTATTTGTTACCTTCTCAAGGGCGACACATGTCACATGTTTCTTTGAGCTTATTTTTAATCAAGAATTTAATCTTGCCGTTTTGTTGTGATACCCCCCACAATCTTGGTTTTTAGCTCCAACTATCGCTCAGGCTTGGACTGATATCGGCATCAAAGCCCCCGTTTATTTGCGTGAATTATTATCTCGTAGGTTGGTGAATCCTTGTTGGGACAGGCACTTTAGATTTATGGGGACAGACACTTTTGTTGCTTTTGTTGGAGTGCTTAATGGGACAGGCACTTTAAATGAGTGCTTAATGGGACAGGCACTTTAAATGTATAGAGTCTGAATATTTAAAGTGTCTGTCCTGATTAATTGCTTATTGGGTAAGGAAAGAGAAAAGTGCCTGTCCTCAATAGGAGAGGCACGTTGGGGAGAAGGTGGTACAGGTTGCGTCAGTCTTCTAGCAACAGCTGACGCAGCTGTCGGTAGTAGGCCTCTAACTGAGTACGATCGGTATTGTGTTTGTCACAGTGGTCAAGGATGTAGCGAATAGAGCTGAGTACTGTGCGCCATCTCGGTGTTTTGGGTAAGGTTTCCAACAATAAGTATTTATCCAATGTGCGCGTTTGCAGGCTACTGCGGTCGAGGTATACCCGCCACAGTCCGCTTTGCTCGGCGAAGTCGAACTTACTCTTGCCTGTCGTTTTTTCCCAGTACTCAAGCCCAGCCACCATCGCATCGACAATGAGTTGTCGGCGCGCTTGCGCTTTATCCTCTTGCTGGCTCTGAGCTTGGCTCACTAAGGCTTCAAACTCACCGCCCATGGCTTTTAATTTATCCAGTTGGCGCGTATCACCACGGAACGCATAGCCAGACAAAGCCTCAATCGCACTTTCTAAACTTTGGATCCGTGCCAGCGAGACGGGTGTATCACTGTTCATCACATATAAGGTGGTGATTTCAGAAGCCGTCGGGAAACGCAAAATCATCCCTTCTAGGTCACGATGCTGGTCGCCGATATAGACAGTCAACTTACCTTGATAGCGTTCGAGCTGTTGACTCTCATCCGGTTCGTGGATCAGGGCATGACTATGCATACGTTTGAGATTGGCATCTTGCTGTTGAAATAACGTAGCGGCAGACGCATTGGCAAAGCGGATTTGACCATCGCTGCCTGCCCCGATAATCGCTTCAGGGGCGAGGGATAATTGTGAAATTAGCCATGACTGGGTTTCAAGTAGGCTCGCCTGTCGCTCAGCACTTTGCGCTAATGCGGCTTCCAATCGCTGATTTTCTTTCTGACGTCGTTCGGCATCACAGGCGGTAAGATGCGTGGCAATACGTGCGGCAAGTTCTTGCTTATTAAACGGTTTACTCAAGTAGTCATTGGCACCCACGTTAAAGCCATGAATGCGGTCATCGGGTTGATTAAGTGCCGTGAGCATAATGATGGGAAGCGCCCCATGATGATACTGCTGGCGTAATCGTTCACAAACTTCAAAGCCACTCATCCCGGGCATGAGTATATCGAGCAATACCAGCGCGGGACGTTCTTTTTCGACCTGTTGTAACGCGCTTTCGCCATCGCTAGCGGTAATAACCCGATAACCTTCCATTTGTAAAAAGCTGGTTAATACTTGCTGATTGGTGGGTTCGTCATCAACCACCAAGATCAGTAAGCCATCATCGCAAGTCACAGTGGCAGCGTGCTCCTTATTCTCGACGTCCTGTGGGGTAAGGGGTTGCCAGAGGGGAGAAGGCTGCTCGTCATGGGGTAAATGAACAACTGGTTCGTCAGGTGTTTGGGTCGCGGGTAAGGTAAAACTAAATGTGGTACCGATTTGTGGCTGACTGCTTACATAAAGCTGACCGCCCATAAGCTCAATTAGCTGACGTGTGATCGACAAGCCCAACCCGGCACCATGCTGATAGTGGTAGTGGTAGTGGTCACTGACCGCTTGAGTGAGTGGCTCAAAGATCACGTTCAGTTGCTCGGGCGGGATCCCTTGCCCGGTATCGACTAACTGAATGCGAACCCTGTCATCAATTTTTTCGGCACTCAATACTATCTTACCGGCATCGGTAAACTTAACTGCATTACCAATCAGGTTATACATCACTTGCTCAAGGCGCTGGGTATCGGCACAGACCCACAAAGAGGACGAGGGGAGCTGATTGATGATACGGATGGGCTTATCTTTTTTAAGATGTTCAGCCAAAGAAAGTACAAGACGCGCTAGGCTGGTGATATCGACCGCTTCGTTTTCAAGCGAGAGCTGGCCATAGCGCATTTTATGATAATCGAGCAGATCATCGACTAATTTCGCCAATCGTTGGCCGCTGTTAACAATGATCGAAAGCTGGTATTGGTGATCACGACTAATTGGACCATTCGCACCAGCGATCAAGGCGTCGGCAATCCCAATCATGCCATGCAAAGGCGTGCGTAATTCATGCGAGGTGGTAGCCAGAAATTCGTCTTTGAGCTTGTTAGCCAGCTGCAACTCTTGGTTTTGCTCTTGAATTGTGGCCAAACTTTGTTCAAGTGTTTGATTTTGCTGGTGGATAAGCTGAAGCTTTTCACGGATAGCGCGCCGCATACGAGAAAAGCTGACCGCCAACCGCCCAATTTCATCATGCCGACGCGTATGGTGAATTTTGGTATCCAGATCTCCCGCACTCACTTTCTCTGCGGCCCATGTCAGCTGCAACAAAGGACGAGTAATAAAATTCGACATACTGTTCGATGCGACCAACACGGCAAAGCCGGCCAACAGCATCGCTACGACGAACAGTTGTTCGAGTTGGCGAACTCTCGCAAATGCAATGTCGATAGGCACTTCGGCGACAAGCGCCCAATGCAAGCCATGGGTTGAGATAGGTGCAAAGGCCGCCAGCATGGTGTCGCCGGACGCATTGTCATAGCGTTCAACCCCTGTGTGATTATCCAGTGCCTTTTCAATCACTGCCAGACTGTTGGCAATCGTCTCTGGGTTAGATGAATGGCCACGTACTTGCAGATCGTCTCCGACTAACAAGGTTTGAATGTCGGATGAAGAGGAAGGGGTCATTAACGCGGTCAGCGCGTGATTGGGAAGCCGAAACAAGGCATAACTGTGCAGGTAGCCTTGCTGAATAATGGGGGCGCCGAGCCATGCATAGGCGTTGCCATCCGGATCTTGGGCAAAGTCTGACATTACGACATTAGGGTGAGGATCGCGCTTACCTTTCACCTGCCTATCTTGGCGCTTTAGTGCGGCAAAGGTGTGACCCAGCTCGGTATCTTGGTAAGGGCCCGTCAATAAGTTGGTCCCATAGTTCGAATGCTTTTTGACTGAATAGGTGACATTACCTTGTTTATCGACGAGTAGCAGATCGTCAAAGTCTGCACGTGCCAATAGTGCCAAATAGGCGCGATGATAACGTTTGTGCAGTAAGCGGTAGCGTTCTACACCGGGGTAGTTCGGCGAACCTTTGCTGACGGGCGTTTTTATCGCGTGACCTGAACCGGGATGGTAGCGAGTTTGTGCATACTGCCGGGCGGAATCCATGTCAGGACCTAGGCTACGGAAGGCGTTGACCAAACCATAAAAGTGGCCGCCACTGGCATAGGCGAGCTCTGATGCGACGAACCCTAACACTTCAGATTCTTTAGCATCAAAGTAATCACGCACTTGTTGTTGCTTGCTGTCGCGTATAGAAAGTAGGTGTGCGGTGCTTTGCTCTTGCAAATCCTTGCTGTGAGCATTAAGGAAAAAAAGTGCCACGAGAATCAGAGGCAATAAGCTCAGTAGGAGAAAAGCCAACATCAAGGTGTGATGAAGGCGCTTAAACGGGGGAGCGATAAACAGCTTTCTCATGATCAACAGCCTTGTCCTTAAAGCAGCTATTTAATGATTCTGTCTGCAACGCTAAACAGGCAGAAGGAATGCTACACAGTGACGTTACTTCCTTTTTTTGCTTTGACAAGCAAGTTGGTCGAGAAGCGTGTGGATCGGCGCATTTTTCTCACTTTTCCCCGATAGTTAATGGTTTTATTGAAAAAAAAGCCCCAGCGCTGCTGGGGCTTTCTCATCACGTTTAAGCGTTAGTATCGGTTTAATACTGAGGCTTGGTTGCCGGTGCTTGAGCCGCGGCTCGCGCTTCTGCGCCGCCAGCCGCTTTCGCGTTGGCATTGGGCACTTTAAAGGCGGCGATGCGCACTGGCGCATGATCAACCACTTGGTTTGGCGCAGGCGCTTTCATCATTGGTGATGTTGCGCGACGATAACGAATGGTTGATTGAGGCGCTGTGATAACCGCTTCACGCTCAATCACTTTCTCCGTCACCAAGGCCACATTTGGATCATGTTCTGGCGTGGTCGCTGGTGCCGGTGATGCGGCTACCGATGGCGTAGCCTCAACCACAGGGGTAGTTGGCACTGGCTCAACGACTGGCTTCTTCTCTGGCGTTGGCGTTGCGGCGACACTCGGTGTGCGCATCACAATCACTTTACCCATCGCCATTTCAGGGCGTGCAACACCGCTTGCAATCACAGATGCGGCTTGGCGTTTGTCTTGGCGACGACGGTCCTGTTTTACTTTGATAGGTTGCTCGGCCGACCAGACTTTACCCATCGCCATTTCTGGCGAGGACATGCCGGTGGTGAGTGGCATCGGGCTTTTCACCATTGGACGGCGACGACGACGTTGGCCGCTGGCACGCAGGTGACGAGGAGAACGACGATTGCGGCGCTTCTCTTCACGTGCAGGCTTGTCTTGCTGACTTTGGCCGTTGTCTGTTTGTTGCTGTTTGGCTTGCTGCGCCACATCGGCACCGACTTGTTGGAGATCTTTTCCTTTCGCCGGTTCTTGTGGTTGTGCAGATGCGGTTACAGCATCGGGCTGGTCTTTGTTGACACGCACGCTGCGGTTTAGCTTACGGCGTTGGCGACGTTGTTTCACCTTCTCCGTTTTTTCTGCCTTGTTATCCGCGTTATTGTCCGCTTTCTCAGGCTGTTTCTTCGCCGTTTCTACCTTGTCAGCTTGGGCTGACTTTGGTTTCTCGTTACGGTTTTTCTTGCCTTTACGGTTATTGTCGCGACGCTCATCTTGCGACTTGCTATTACGGCGCGGCTTGTTGTTATGGTTGCGATCTTGCGCGTTATCATCTTGCTCGTCTTTTTGCGGCGCGGCCTGATTTTGACGAGGCTTGTTACGTCCACCTTGATCGCGTTTGCTACGTTGTTGACGCGTCGACGAACCCGATTGACGGTTGCTCGATGGCGTGCTCGCTTGGCTTGGCGTTGCCTCAGACGTGTTATCACTTGCAAACAGGCCAAACAAGAACTTACCCAACTTGGCCAACAGGCTTGGCTGTTTAGGTGCTGTCTCGGTGGCGGGCTTTGCGGTTGGCGCTGGTGAGCTTGGCGCGGCAAATCCTTGTAAAACAGGTTCTTCACGCTTTTTCGCCGGACGCGCTTGTTGTGGTTCTTCGCGCGTTTCCGCTTCTTTTAGCGACTCAAGCTGGCTTGGCAGGTGGTACGACAAGCTTGCCATTTCTTCGCCGCCACGGATGCGCACCACATCGAAGTGTGGGGTTTGCAGATCCGCGTTTGGCACCACAACCACTTTGACATTGTGGTACTTCTCAATATGTTGTACCGACCGACGCTTTTCGTTAAGCAGGTAAGAGGCGACAGGCACAGGGACAATACCCAGAACTTGCGCTGTGTTTTCCTTCATGGCTTCTTCTTCCATGAGACGCAGAATCGACAAAGAAAGCGATTCGTTGTCACGGATAACACCCGTCCCTTTACAGCGTGGACAAATATGGTGGCTGGCTTCGGCGAGAGACGGGCTCAAGCGTTGGCGTGACATTTCCAATAGACCAAAGCGTGAGATACGGCCAATTTGTACCCGTGCACGGTCCATGCGAACCGAATCACGTAGTTTGTTCTCCACTTCACGTTGGTGGCGCACTGGCGTCATATCGATGAAATCGATAACCACCAAACCGCCCAAATCACGTAAGCGAAGCTGGCGAGCAATTTCTTCCGCGGCTTCTAGGTTGGTTTGTAGCGCTGTTTCTTCAATGTCACTGCCTTTGGTGGCTCGTGCCGAGTTGATGTCGATAGACGTCAAGGCTTCGGTCGGGTCAATGACAATAGAGCCGCCTGACGGGAGACGAACTTCGCGTTGGAAGGCCGACTCAATCTGGCTTTCAATTTGGTAGTGGCTGAACAGCGGCACTTCGCCTTCATAGAGTTTGATACGGCTGACAAAGTCTGGACGTATTAACTGGATGTGTTCTTGCGCACGTTTGAAGACTTTTTCGCTGTCGATCAAGATCTCACCAATATCGCGACGTAAGTAGTCACGAATCGCACGTGCAATCACGTTACTTTCTTGATGGATCAGGAAAGGGGCAGGGTTGGATGATGCCGCTTCTTTAACCGCTTGCCAGTGGTTGAGTAGCACTTTCAAGTCCCACTCTAACTCTTCGGCCGATTTACCGACACCAGCGGTACGTACAATCAGGCCCATACCTTGCGGTAATTCAAGACCTGACATGGCCTCTTTAAGCTGGTTACGTTCTTCGCCTTCGATACGACGCGAAATGCCACCGGCGCGCGGGTTATTTGGCATCAAGACCAAATAGCTACCTGCTAGAGAGACAAAGGTCGTCAGTGCTGCGCCTTTGTTACCGCGTTCTTCTTTGTCCACTTGGACAATCACTTCCTGACCTTCTTTCACCACATCTTTGATGTTAGGACGGCCTTGATAGGTATAACCGGAAGGGAAGTATTCGCGGGCGATTTCTTTTAGCGGGAGGAAACCGTGTCGTTCAGCGCCGTAATCAACAAATGCCGCTTCCAGGCTAGGTTCAATACGGGTGATACGTCCTTTGTAGATGTTAGCTTTTTTCGATTCATGGCCAGGGCTTTCGATATCAAGATCGTACAGCCGTTGACCGTCAACCAATGCGACGCGCAACTCTTCCTTTTGAGTTGCGTTAATCAACATTCTTTTCATCAGATTGTTCTCATTTATTTATCGTTGTTATTAGCGGTTGATGACGAGAGCAGTCGCCAATGTTGCCTGACCCCAAGTCTGATATGGTGCAGCCTCTCGGCTGGAGAAAATCAGGGGTGCGCTCGGGCAAATTTTTATCGGCCAGCTGCGACGGTTATTGTGGCTCACCGGATTATGCAGTTGGCGTCCGCCGTGTTTAAACTCATGGCGGATATCTCTGACACTGGCAAACAGCCATCGTGTCAACACACTAACGGGTGCTTTTGGCTTACGTCTTACGCCGAGTGCTGCGTAAAGCACGAAAAGCATTCGAAATTATGGATATTTTAACAGGCAAGCCCGTTATGTCGCCGAAAAGTGATTCCCTTTTCTGACTAACGCCGCAACTATAGCAGCCAGACCAGAGTCCAGCAATCGGCTTTCGCTGCTTGTGTCGGGTTGGTAGAAAAAGCGGACGAATGTGCGCGTTTTTTGCACGATTATCTTTGCTGCCATGTATTCAGCGGCGTTGAAGGCGGGGTTTAGATAGGTGCATGTCCCGTCGCTTAGAGGTACAATCACTCGCTATGACAGAACAAAAATCAAAAGTGCGATTTATCGAAATTGACGATGACATCGCCGGCCAACGTATCGACAATTTTCTGCGAAATCAGCTGAAAAATGTCCCAAAAAGTATGATTTATCGCGTTCTTCGTAAAGGAGAGGTGCGAGTTAACAAAAAACGAATAAAACCAGAATATAAGCTTCAAGCGGGCGATCTGATCCGCGTGCCGCCTATTCGGCTTCCTGAGCGCGATGAGCAAGTGGCGCCAAGTACAAAGCTAGACAAAGTGGCAGAGTTAGAAAACTGCATTCTTTATGAAGACGAACATCTATTGGTGTTGAATAAGCCATCGGGCACTGCGGTGCACGGCGGAAGTGGGCTACAGTTTGGCGCTATCGAAGCCATGCGTGCGTTACGCCCTAAAGCGCGTTTTTTAGAGTTGGTGCATCGTATTGACCGTGATACATCTGGGATCTTGCTGATTGCGAAAAAACGCTCGGCATTGCGCCATCTCCAAGCACAATTTCGTGAAAAGACAGTGCGGAAAGATTACTACGCGCTCGTGATGGGGGAGTGGCCTGCGAAACAGCGTAAAGTCACGGCACCTCTATTAAAAAATGAAGTAAATAGCATTGTGCGTGTGAACCCCAATGGTAAGCCATCGGAAACCCGCTTTAAGGTGATCGAGCGTTTTGCGGAGGCAACACTGGTGCAGGCTAGCCCAGTGACGGGACGAACGCACCAGATTCGCGTGCATGCGCAGTACATGGGTCATCCACTCGCGTGGGATGATCGCTATGGTGATCCGCGCTTTGATGCTTACACCAAACAAGTCGGGCTTAATCGACTCTTCCTGCATGCGGCGAAAATTCGCTTTGTGCATCCGGGCCGTGAAGAGACCATGGATCTCGACGCGCCGATGGAAGCAAAGTTACAACGTGCGCTTGAGGGGTTGCGGAAGAAAACCGGTAAATAAGCGCAACCGGACGGTCCCTATCAGACAATTTCCGATAATAAGTAGTGGAATAGTGAGGCATGCATGAGTGAAAGCGGACAAGTGATAGTGCAAGAGATGACGGCGATGAGTGAGGGTGAGCAATCACTCTCGGTGCATCCGTTACTTAGACCCTATTCGCTGCTTATCTTTGATTGGGATGGCACCGTCATGGACTCTATCGGACGGATTGTCTCGAGCTTAGAGGCCGCGGCTGCGCTCACCGGTCATCTACCCACGCTTGCGCCGGAACAACTCAAACAAATGATTGGGTTGAGTTTAGAGAAGGGCTATTCGTTGTTGTATCCAGACGCGGATCCTAAATGGTATCCGCACTGGACTGCACATTACCGTCAACAGTTTGTGCATGATAACCCAACCCCGTGCCAGCTTTATTCTGGGGTGAAGGCCACACTCAGAGCATTAAAGGCAAACGGATTCAAACTCGCCGTGGCCACTGGAAAATCACGTGCTGGGCTTGACCGAGCGTTAGCCGAAACAGGAACGGCTGACCTGTTTGAAGTGACACGCTGTGCCGATGAAACAGCCTCTAAGCCTGATCCGCAGATGATCGAAGAAATATTGACGCAAACAGGTGTCAGCGCAGCGCAGGCGTTAATGGTGGGTGATACACATCATGATATGCAACTGGCAGCGAATGCGATGGTCGACCGTCTTGGTGTGACATGGGGAGTGCACGACCGAAACACCTTGCAGGCTTACGCGCCGATTGTTGTGGTTGACTCACTGAATAGCCTTATCCTATGAGTCACCGGTAAAACGGCGATCTTTCACACCATACGCCGGCGCACAGCTTACAAGGGACACCGTACCAAGCGACAGGTTTTGCGGGGGCATGCGATGGCGCCTTAGACACTTATTTGGGCAAGGCGCCACTTTTCTGCAGGGTTAAATAACCGAGACGCCTTCTTTTTCGAGCATTTCGCGCACGCGGATCAGTGGCAGTCCAATTAAGGTATTGGGGTCGCGGCCGTGCATGGCATTAAACAACGCGATGCCCAACCCTTCGCATTTGAAACTACCGGCGCAATCTAACGGCAATTCTTTATCGATATAACGTGTGATCTCGGCTTCGCTGAGATCACGAAAGTCGACATGAAAGGGCTCGACATCGGATTGATGGTGGCCCGTTTTACTGTTAATGACCGCAACACCAGTGTAAAAAGTGACTTGCTTGCCACTGGCTCGCAGCAATTGCTCAATGGCCTTTTCACGTGTGCCGGGTTTACCGAGCACCTCTTCATCAATCACACAGACTTGATCAGAGCCAATGATCAACGCGTCACCATACAAAGGCATACCCGCCATGGCTTTCTCTAATGCGAGACGTTCGACCAAGTCAGTCGGGCGCTCATTTTCTTGCCGGCTCTCATCAATGGCGGGTGAAAATGCGGTAAAGGGTAGGGCGAGTTTCTTAAATACCGCTTGTCGATAAGGGGAACTGGATGCCAACACGATTTTAGGTTGCATGACATGTCCTTTAATGTGTGTGAGTCTTAATGCGCACAAAAAGCTTGGTTTATCTTCATGTTTCAGTCTAACCTGAAAGTCGTCAACGTGCGATGTGCATGATGCAGTATGGTCGGATCTCGGCCAGAACCAAGGCGTTGATGGGAAGACGGTGAGAGGAAAGCCTTCTTACTATCGTGATTCGTTGTGTCTTTTGCCAAGAAGACAATAAAGGGCCTGAGCACAGGCAACATTTTCTTTGACTCCAGCGCATTTGGAGGCTAATATTCGCGCCCTATGCAGAAGGTAAAGCTACCGCTGACGGTTGATCCATTCCGCAGTGCACAAAAGCGGCTTGACTACGATGGCATCGTAGATAAATCGCGTTTGGCGCGCCTCGGTGAGGCAGCCCAAAGCATTGATAGTGATGCTGAGGTCACGCTTTCTTTCGACATTGATGCCCAAGGGTTAAAAACCGTGTCTGGCCATGCGGCCGTCACAGTAAGCCTTGAGTGTCAGCGTTGTTGGGAATCGTTCTCCTATCGCTATGAAACTGAATTCGTTTATAGCCCGGTTTTCAATGAAGACCAGGTTGGCAACTTACCGGATGCTTATGAGCCGGCATTAGTCGACGAAAACGGTGAGATTGATCTGATTCAGCTCGTCGAAGACGAGTTGATTGTGGCCTTGCCACAGGTCGCCATGCACGAAGACACTGACTGTAAAGTGAGTGCTGACAACATGGTGTATGGGGAAATCCCACTTGCTGATGAGCGTCCAAATCCGTTTGCCGTACTAAAAAACTTAAAGCAAAGTAACGAGGAGTAGGGTCAATGGCCGTACAAAAGAACCGTAAAACCCGTTCTAAGCGTGGTATGCGTCGTTCACACGATGCACTGGGTACTCAAGCAGTATCAGTAGACAAATCTAGTGGTGAAACTCACCTGCGTCACAACGTGACTGCTGATGGTTTCTACCGTGGCCGCAAGGTTATCAACAAGTAAGGTTGAACCTTGACTGGGCTAACCATTGCACTTGATGCGATGGGTGGGGATTTCGGTCCCCAAGTGACAGTGCCTGCCTCCGTGCAGGCATTGTCTCGTTTTGCGGACCTAAATGTGATTTTAGTGGGCGACCACGCACAAATTGTCGCACAGCTCACTCGATGCGACGCACAAAATCACTCCCGACTTTCCATCGTTCATGCCCCAGACGTGATCCCTAACGACATGCGCCCGTCAACGGCGTTACGCCGTAGCACTGGCACATCCATGCGTATCGCGCTAGATAAAGTGGCGCATGGCGAGGCAGATGCTTGCGTCAGTGCCGGAAACACCGGCGCACTGATGGCACTTTCCAAACACCTTCTAAAATTGCTTCCCGGCGTTGACCGCCCCGCGCTTGTGACCGCGTTACCCGGCGCAAACCAACAACGTAAATGGTTGTTAGATCTCGGCGCGAATGTGTCTTGTGATGCAGATACACTGTTTCAGTTTGCGGTCATGGGCGCTGTGTTGGCCCAAGCAGAGCTTGGGCGTATGCCACGTATTGGCTTATTAAATATCGGTGAAGAAGAGATCAAGGGAAACGACTTGGTAAAGCGATGTGCCGATATGTTGCAATCTTGCCAAGCAGTGAACTACACCGGCTATATAGAAGGGGATCAAATATACACGGGCCAAACTGATGTCATTGTTTGTGATGGCTTTGTCGGTAATGTCGCGCTTAAAACCAGTGAAGGCGTCGCCAGCTTGGTGATTAACCAAGTAAAAACACATCTCAATCAGCATCCCATCAAGCGCTGGATCGCGAAATGGCTATTTTCTGATCTTTTTAATCAACTAAAACAGCTGAAACCCGACCAGTACAACGGCGCAAGTTTGCTAGGATTGCGCGGCATCGTTGTCAAAAGCCACGGACGCGCTGATATCGCCGCTTACGAAAATGCTATTTGTGAAGCGGTGCACGAGGTCGAACGGCAGATACCAACCAAGATAAGTGACCGTTTAGAGGCAGTTCTTCTCGAGAGGCATTAGTAGTCTTCATGTATAGTAAGATTTTGGGCACAGGCAGCTACTTGCCTGAACAGGTTCGCACCAATGCTGACCTTGAACAGATGGTAGAAACCAGTGATGAGTGGATTGTCACTCGCACCGGTATTAAAGAACGTCGTATTGCTGCGCCAACAGATACTGTTGCCTCAATGGCTTATCAAGCTGCTGTGCAAGCAATTGACATGGCTGCCATCGATAAACATGACATCGATCTGATTATTGTAGCGACCACCAGTGGTGAACGCGCTTTCCCAGCGGCGGCCTGTGATGTGCAAGCCATGCTCGGAATTCAAGGCTGCCCGGCGTTTGATATTGCCGCAGCCTGCTCTGGCTTTGTGTATGCGCTGAGTGTCGCTGACCAATATGTCAAAAATGGGCTAGCTAAAAATGCCTTAGTGGTGGGGTCTGATCGCCTTTCACACACCTGTGATCCTGATGATCGTTCAACCATCATCTTATTTGGTGATGGTGCTGGTGCCGTGGTGCTTTCTGCCGATGAAAATGATGGCATCTTGTCCACTCACCTCAAAGCCGACGGTAAATTTGGTGAGTTATTGAAACTTAAATACCCTGAGCGTGGTCAGTCCTTACCAGCCGATGAGGCTTGGCTGTACATGGCCGGCAATGAGGTATTTAAAGTCGCGGTGACCCAGTTGGCGAATATCGTGACCGAAACACTTGCCGCCAACCAACTAGAAAAATCAGACATTGATTGGTTGGTGCCGCATCAGGCTAATTACCGGATTATTAAAGCGACAGCGAAGAAGCTGTCGATGTCGATGGATCAAGTGGTATTGACGTTAGACCGCCACGGTAATACGTCGGCAGCATCCGTACCGACCGCACTCGATGAAGCCGTACGGGATGGGCGTATTCAACGCGGACAAACCGTGTTACTCGAAGCCTTTGGCGGTGGTTTTGCGTGGGGTTCCGCGCTGGTAAGGTTTTAAAATTAATAGGAAAACAGCTATGTCTGCTACTGCGATTATTTTTCCCGGTCAAGGTTCACAAGCCGTGGGTATGCTGAGTGAATTGGCCGACCAATATGGCGTTGTGCAACAAACGTTTGCCGAGGCGTCAGAAGTCTTAGGGTACGATTTGTGGGCGCTTGTGCAACAAGGGCCAGAAGCGGATTTAAATGAAACGCATCGCACACAGCCTGCGTTGCTGACCGCATCTGTCGCTATCTGGCGTGTATGGCAATCACAAGGCGGTGCAACACCGTCATTGCTTGCAGGCCATAGCTTGGGCGAGTACTCAGCCTTGGTTTGTGCAGGTGTATTGGACTTTAAAGAAGCCGTTAAGCTTGTCGAGCTGCGCGGTCAGTTGATGCAAGAAGCCGTCCCTGCAGGTGTAGGGGCGATGTCAGCGATTATTGGCTTGGATAACGATGCGATTGCGGCAGCCTGTGAGCAAGCCGCGCAGGACCAAGTTGTTTCACCCGTTAACTTCAACTCGCCTGGCCAAGTTGTGATTGCAGGTAACAAAGAAGCGGTTGAGCGTGCCAATGTACTGTGTAAAGAAGCAGGCGCCAAGCGTGCACTGCCATTGCCGGTGTCTGTTCCATCGCATTGTGCGTTGATGAAGCCGGCAGCGGAGAAATTAGCGCAAGCGCTTGAGCAAGTGAGCTTTAATACCCCTGACATCCCAGTGATCAATAATGCGGATGTAGAAACACCGACTGATCCGGCGGCGATCAAAGATGCTTTAGTACGTCAGTTGTATGGCCCTGTTCGCTGGACAGAAACTGTGGAGCGTATGGCTGCAGAAGGCGTTGAGCAGTTGTTGGAGTTTGGCCCGGGCAAAGTGCTGACTGGGTTAACAAAACGCATCAATAAATCGCTAAGCAGTGCGGCGGTTAACGATAGCGCGAGCTTAGCGTCTGCCAACGCGTAAGCGTTGAGCTGGCAATAACATTCTGTGACTGCCGACCGAGGTCGGCAGAATCAACTAAAAGGGTAACCGAATGAAACTAGACGGAAAAGTAGCGCTAGTGACTGGCGCGAGCCGAGGCATCGGCCGTGCAACGGCAGAGTTGCTTGCTGAGCGTGGTGCCACTGTGATTGGTACGGCAACCAGCGAAAATGGTGCAGCAGCGATTAGCGACTATCTCGCTGAAAAGGGTAAAGGGTTGGCGTTGAATGTCACCTCACCGGAGTCGGTCGCTGAGGTGCTCGACACAATTAAAAAAGAATTTGGCGATGTTGACATTCTGGTTAACAACGCAGGCATCACGCGTGATAACCTATTGATGCGTATGAAAGACGACGAGTGGCAGGACATTATGGACACCAACTTGACGTCGATTTTCCGTTTATCTAAAGCGGTATTACGTGCGATGATGAAAAAACGCTGTGGCCGTATTATTAATATTGGCTCAGTGGTTGGTGTAATGGGTAATGCGGGTCAAGCAAACTATGCTGCAGCGAAAGCGGGTGTGATAGGCTTTACCAAATCCATGGCACGAGAAGTGGCTGCACGTGGGATCACCGTTAACACAGTTGCGCCTGGTTTTATCGAAACCGATATGACCAAAGCACTGAACGATGATCAGCGTTCAGCAACACTGGCACAAGTGCCAGCTGGTCGTTTAGGCGACCCTCGAGAAATTGCTGCAACTGTTGCATTCTTAGCCTCTGACGATGCTGCCTATATCACAGGCGAAACATTGCACGTCAACGGCGGTATGTACATGATTTGATCTCTAACGTTGCAATCTCGAATGACACACGTCAAACTCCGATTGATTTGTCCCCAAATCGTGGTTTGACCAGCGGTGGGGGTCTTGCAACTTCCACATTAATGAATAAACTACAGCACATATCGCATCTGCGAATCTTGTAAGGACTAGTATTAATATGAGCAACATCGAAGAACGCGTAAAGAAAATCATCGTTGAGCAACTGGGTGTAGACGAAGCAGAAGTGAAAAACGAAGCTTCTTTCGTAGACGACCTAGGCGCGGACTCTCTGGATACCGTAGAGCTAGTAATGGCTCTAGAAGAGGAATTCGATACAGAGATTCCAGATGAAGAAGCCGAAAAGATTACCACTGTTCAAGCGGCTATCGACTACGTAGTTAGCGCTTCCGAGTAATCCCTGATTCCCACCAGGCGGTCTCCTTGACCGCCTGTGTTCTTTTTAAGCTATTCTAATTTCCAAACTTATATTCTCCGGAGAACATCATCGTGTCTAAGCGTCGTGTTGTTGTGACTGGCATGGGTATGCTATCACCCGTGGGTAACTCAGTTGAGTCGTCATGGAAGGCCCTGCTGGCTGGCCAAAGCGGTATTTCGGCTATCGAGCACTTCGATACCACCAACTTTGCCACTAAGTTTGCCGGCATGGTAAAAGACTTCAACTGTGAAGATTACATGTCGAAGAAAGATGCACGCAAAATGGACTTGTTCATCCAATACGGCATTGCTGCCAGTGTTCAAGCCATTCAAGACTCCGGACTAGCTGTAGATGACAACAATGCACACCGTATTGGTGTGGCAATTGGTTCTGGCATCGGTGGTCTTGGTCTGATTGAACAAAACCATCGTGCATTGGTGGAAAAAGGCCCACGTAAAATCAGTCCTTTCTTTGTTCCTTCTACCATTGTGAACATGATCGCCGGTCATGTTTCTATCAACTATGGCATGCGTGGCCCGAATATCTCGATTTCAACGGCTTGTACCACAGGTCTTCACAATATTGGTCATGCTGCTCGTATGATTGCGTACGGTGATGCCGACGCAATGGTTGCCGGTGGCGCAGAAAAAGCCTCCACAGAGCTCGGTATTGGCGGCTTTGCGGCGGCGAAAGCACTGTCAACTCGCAATGACGATCCTCAAGCGGCGTCGCGCCCTTGGGATAAAGATCGTGATGGTTTCGTGCTCGGTGACGGTGCAGGTATTATGGTGCTGGAAGAGTACGAACACGCCAAAGCGCGTGGCGCGAAAATTTACTGTGAACTGGTTGGCTTCGGCATGAGTGGTGACGCTTATCACATGACCTCACCGAGCGAAGACGGCTCAGGCGCTGCATTAGCGATGGAAGCGGCGATTCGCGATGCGGGTATTACGCCAGACCAAATCGGTTATGTGAATGCCCATGGTACATCGACGCCTGCGGGTGACGTGGCTGAAAGTAAAGCCGTTCGTCGTGCGATGGGTGACGCAGCAGACCGTGTTCTGGTGTCTTCGACCAAGTCGATGACAGGACACCTTCTTGGCGCAGCAGGCTCCGTTGAGTCGATCATCACTGCGATGTCATTGATTGACCAAGCGGTACCGCCAACGATTAACCTTGAAAATGTCGACGAAGGTTGCGATCTGGACTATGTTCCGCATGAAGCCCGTGACGTGAAAATGGATTACGCATTGTGTAACTCATTCGGCTTTGGTGGCACCAATGGGTCTCTGATCTTCAAGAAAATCTAATTGCGCGCTTGTTGAGCGCAAAGTGATTAAAGATTTTGATATAGTAACGGTCCGATTTATCGGGCCGTTTTTATTTGTGGAGTGACGAGGCATCATGCAGTGGGTCAATGGACAACCGAGCGCAACAGTACCGATCAGCGATCGGGGGCTGCAATTTGGTGATGGTTGTTTTACCACGGGCCAGAGTGTTCAAGGTGTGCTGCAGCAGGCTGATGCGCACTTCGAACGATTGATGGCGACCTGCCAACAGCTCGCGATTGATGGTGTCGATTGGTTACGGCTACAGCAAACGGTCGCTCACGCTTGTGCGCAGTCAAACCAAGAGCAGGTGGTCAAAATCGTGATCACGCGAGGGCAAGGTGGGCGCGGCTACAGCCCCGCAGGGTGCCAGCAGCCAACCGATATTGTGACCCTTTATGCTTTTCCTCAGCATTACTATCAATGGCAGCAGCACGGGATTTCGTTGGCGACCACAGAAAGACAGTTGGGTGCCTCCCCATTGGCAGGCCTGAAACATCTGAATCGGTTGGAGCAAGTGTTACTCAAGCACGAACTTGACCAACGCAATAAGCTGTCTTCAGCCACCGTCGACGATCTGGTGGTATGCGATCTGTTTGGCAACCTTGTCGAGACCACGGCATCGAATCTTTTTTGGCGTCAAGGCGCCGATGTGTATACGCCCGCTCTGCACTATGCCGGCGTGGATGGGCTGATGCGTCAGCGCGTTATTGCGATGCTTGAGGACATCCCTGACTATCACTGTCACGTGGTGCAACAAGGACCGGATGCGCTTTATCAAGCTGAGGAAGTCTTTATCACCAATACCCTAATGAAAGTGGTCCCTGTGAATCATATTGACCACATATCGTATTCTGATCATACGCTGGCAAGCGCATTACAGCAGAGGTTAAACGCGTGCTAAAAAAGCGAATATTCGGGCTGATCAGCCTACTCATGTGTCTGCTTGTCGCGCTGGCAGGCTGGACGCTTTGGCAGACAAAAGCCTATGTGGCGTCACCGTTAAACCTTGAGTCACCACAACTGGTGACAATTGAGAAAGGGGCGCATTATCATAAAGTTATCAATCAGTTTGAAGAAAAAGGCTGGCTGACTGCGACAGTGTGGGCCAAGGTGGCGCCTCGGGTGTATCCTGAGTTGACACGGATTCAAGCGGGTACCTTTCAAATTCATCCGGGACAAAGCTTAAGTGAGGCATTCGCCACCTTGCGTGAGGGACAGCAATATCAAGATGCCATCACCTTTATTGAGGGAAGCACCTTCGCGCAGTGGCAGTCACAAATGGTATCGGCACCACATCTCGAACAAACATTGATGGGACTCGATGAAGCTGACATCGCCAAACAGTTAGGCGCTGAGTACACCAAGCTTGAGGGCTTGTTACTCCCCGAAACCTATGTCTACGATGTGGGGGATACGGATTTGTCTTTGTTGCGTCGCGCATACCGAGCGATGCAAGCGTCGCTCAATAAGGCATGGCAAAATCGGGCTGATGACCTGCCGATCGACTCGCCGTATGAGCTGTTAATCTTGGCCTCCATTATCGAGAAAGAAACCGCGATCGATGCCGAGCGCACCAAAGTGGCTTCGGTTTTTGTCAATCGGCTGCGTCGGGGGATGCGTTTACAAACCGACCCGACGGTGATTTATGGCATGGGTGACAACTATGATGGCAATATTCGTAAGCGAGATTTACGCACCCCGACGCCTTACAATACCTATGTGATAAAAGGGCTACCGCCAACGCCGATCGCCATGCCGGGTGTGGCATCACTGATGGCGGCGGCACAGCCTGCCACCACTCAATACTATTATTTTGTCGCGACAGGGAAAGGCGGCCATCAATTTTCTACCACGCTGGCCGAGCATAATCGAGCGGTGCGTGATTACCTAAAAGTGTTAAAGAGCCAATGAAAAACCATTTTATTGTTGTAGAAGGCCTCGAAGGAGCGGGTAAAAGCACGGCTATTGCAAAGGTGAAGCAGGTGCTACACCAGCACGGCATCGATGACGTGATCACCACCCGTGAACCTGGTGGCACCCCGCTGGCCGAGCAAATGCGTACCTTGGTTAAGCAAGGTCATCCGGATGAGCCTCTCACCGACAAAGCCGAGTTATTACTTTTGTATGCGGCGCGCGTACAGCTGGTAGAGAACGTCATAAAGCCGGCTTTGGCGAATGGCCAATGGGTGATCGGCGATCGTCATGATATGTCCTCGCAAGCCTATCAAGGTGGTGGCCGCGGTATGGATGCAGCTCTGATGCAAAGCCTTAAAGCCACGGTATTGGGCGACTTTTCGCCCTCGCTGACCTTGTATATGGATATTGAGCCTAGTCAGGGGCTAGCGCGTGCTCGCGGTCGTGGCGAACTGGATCGAATTGAAACCATGCAGCTCGACTTTTTTGAACGGACACGAGCACGTTATTTAGCACTTGCTAAGGCGGATCCGAGCGTGGTGACTATCGATGCGGGACAGTCGCTCGACACGGTTTCTCGCAGCATTGAACAGGCTTTAACCCAATGGCTAACGACACAAAACACGCCATGAGTGACGCAGTAACGCTATCTATCCCAGCACCTGAGGTGTTGCCCTGGTTTGCACCAATGTGGTCTCACTGGCAACACTTACTGACGCAACAACGCTTGCCGCATGCTCTTTTACTCGCGGCGCCAACCGGCAGCGGACGTGGTGAGCTGGTGAGCTTGTTGGCAAAAACACGCTTATGCCAAACACAGACAGAGCAGCCTTGTGGGCACTGCCATAGCTGTCAACTGTATGCAGCTGGTAATCACCCGGATGTACATTGGCTGAAGCCAGAAAAACCCGGCAAACAAATCAGTATTGACGCGGTGCGCCAAAGCCAACGCAAAGCCACTGAAACGTCTCAACTGGGTGGTGCACGATTCATTATTATCGAACCGGCTGAGATGCTCGGTGAAGCTGCCGCGAATGCATTGCTCAAAACCCTTGAGGAGCCACCCTCAGCCTGTCATTTTGTCTTGCTCAGTGACTCGCTAGACACCTTACTGGCGACCATCATCAGCCGTTGCAGCGTATGGAAAGCGCCCCAGCCGGAGATGCAGGTTGCCAAGCAATGGGTCGAGCAAGCATTGCAGCGAGACGTGCCTTATCATGCGGTGGCGCTATATCGTGGCGCACCAATGGCGGCCAAGGAGTTTGTGGCCAAAGGGGGATTGGATCATCACCATGCGGTTGTGACTCAGCTAGCGGACTACTTGGTGACGCGCTCGGGCCTATTTGACACGCTTGACCAGTTGGTTTCACACTATCCCGCTTCTTTGGACTGGGCCAGCTACTTTTTGCTTGATGTGATGAAGTGGCGCCAAGGGGCGACCAATGCACTCATTCATCACCATCACCAACCCGTGGTAGTGAAAGTGGCTGAGGCGCTACAAACCCATCAATTACACAGTCAGCTGCGTGCGCTGCATCATATGCAACGGCAACTGACCAAGCATTCAGGACTAAACACTGAGCTTGTGATTAGCCAGTGGTTATTAACGATTGGAGAATAACGTGTTAATAGACTCTCATTGCCATCTCGACAAACTGGATTATGACGCACTACACCAGAATGTCGCCGATGTATTAGATAAAGCGAAGGCAAGAGGTGTCGATTACTTTCTCTCGGTGGGGGTGACGCTGGATAGCTTCCCCGCGATGTTGGAGATGATTCGTCCTTACCCCGAAGTCTTTGCCTCATGTGGTGTTCACCCACTCGATATTGAAAACGGGTTCGATTATGACCGTTTAAAGGCCCTTGCCGCTGATGATCGTGTGGTGGCTATTGGCGAGACAGGGTTGGATTACCATTACCAGCCCGAGTTGGCCGAACAGCAACAAGAGATTTTCCGCCAGCACGTGCGTTTAGCGGTAGAGCTTAATAAGCCACTGATTATTCATACCCGCACGGCACGTGAAGATACACTGACGATTTTACGTGAGGAAGGGGCTGAACGTGTTGGTGGCGTGCTACACTGTTTTACAGAGAGTTACGAGATGGCCGAGGCGGCTATTGAGCTAGGCTTTTATATTTCTATCTCAGGTATCGTGACCTTTAATAAGGCGACCGAGCTTAAAGAGGTGGTACGCCGTTTACCGCTAGAGCGCTTGTTGGTAGAAACTGACTCGCCCTATTTAGCGCCGGTGCCTTATCGCGGTAAGCAAAACCAGCCTGCCTACGTGCGGGAAGTTGCCGAGTATATCGCGTTGCTTAAAGGGGAAACGGTTGAGACGGTTTGTGATGTCACAAGCCGCAACTTTTTTGCGCTTTTTAGCGGTGCGAAAGCTAATTAATTCAAAAAGCCCGGCGACAATGCCGGGCTTTTCCTTCTTTTGCCATTTCATTGTATATCGGGCGGGTAAAATAAAATCATTTCACGCCTTATGATGTATGTGGCTTGCCTGATGACATGCAGATACGGTTGTTATTTTTTGGTCAAAATTGCGTCATATTGACGTCAAAGTGACCATGCTGACAATGTCGTTATCGATTTTTGATTTGAATCAAAAACGCCATAAGTTATTGAAATTCTATAAGTAATAGGTTTTTCCGTGTCTCTATTACGCAATGTATTAATTCGTTACGTAAAATAACTTTCCACTTTGTTCTCATTGCACTTGTTGCACTTTTTCAATTCTTGCTTTTTAAAATAAAAGTAACTTTAAAATCATTTACTTACGAGTATTTTTGCTGATTTTGTCAGCAGGTTTAATTGTGATCTATATTTACTTTTTAATCAGTAAAATCATCGTACGTAGGCAGGGTGATGATTCGCACCTTATAGTTTGGGTGAGTTCAATAATCACAAATCGCAATGACTCTCAGGCGTCCGACGTTTTCGGGCCACCTGTAGCGGGGGAGCCGAATGGTTAGCCACGAGAGCATGCATTGTTAACTTCCTTGTCAGGAGCAAGACTATGTCAAAAAACCTCTTTGCTAACCTGCAAAAAGTCGGTAAGGCGCTGATGCTACCAGTATCCGTGCTACCGGTAGCAGGTATATTGTTGGGTGTTGGTGCGGCCAACTTTAGCTGGATGCCAGATATTGTTTCTCATCTGATGGAACAAGCTGGTGGGTCTGTGTTCGGCCAAATGGCACTGCTGTTCGCCGTGGGTGTCGCGCTGGGCTTTACTAACAACGACGGTGTTTCCGGTCTGTCTGCGATCGTCGGTTACGGCATCATGGTGGCAACACTTAACGTGATGGCTCCTGTGATGGGCGCTGAAGAAATCAAGACGGGTGTACTCGGCGGTATTCTCGCCGGTGCTGTGGCTGCGTGGACGTTTAATCGCTTCTACACCATTCAGCTGCCTGACTACCTTGGTTTCTTTGCGGGCAAACGTTCGGTGCCAATTATCACCGGTTTCCTCTCTATCGCACTGGGTGTCATCCTTTCTGTTATCTGGCCACCAATCGGTGGTGCGATCGCTACCTTCTCTCACTGGGCTGCAGAGCAAAACCCTGTGACCGCATTTGGTATCTACGGTATTGTAGAGCGTGCATTGATCCCATTCGGCCTGCATCACATCTGGAACGTACCTTTCTTCTACGAAGCAGGTAGCTGTGTGAACAATGCAGGCGAGCAAGTGAATGGCATCATGACTTGCTTCTTGACCGCTAACGACGCGACTCGTGAAGCAGGCAACGGCTTCGGTCAGTTAGCCGGTGGTTACTTGTTCAAAATGTTCGGTCTACCAGCCGCTGCGTTTGCGATTGCACATTCTGCAAAACCAGAAAACCGCGCCAAAATCATGGGTATCATGGCGTCAGCAGCACTGACTTCATTCCTTACTGGTATTACTGAACCTATCGAATTCTCGTTCTTGTTCATCGCACCTGTACTGTACGGTATTCACGCGGTGATGGCGGGCTTGGCTTATGTGTTGACCAACGCACTGGGCGTGGTACACGGCCATACTTTCTCTAACGGTTTCATCGACTTTATCGTACAAATGCCACGTGCTGAGAACGTGACTACACTGGTACTGCTTGGCCTGGGTTATGGTGTTCTTTACTACATCGTATTCCGCGTGGTGATCCGTGCTCTTGACCTGAAAACCCCAGGTCGCGAAGACGAAACCACTGAAACCTCAACAGCGACTGGCTCTGAGCTAGCGGGTGACTTGGTTGCAGCCTTCGGTGGTAAAGACAACATCACAGGTCTTGACGCATGTATTACACGCCTACGTGTTTCTGTGGCAGACACTGAAATTGTTAACCAAGACAAGCTTAAGCAACTTGGTGCAGCGGGTGTTGTAGTTGTATCTGGTGGCGTACAAGCTATCTTCGGTACGAAATCAGACAACCTGCGTACGGAAATGGATGATTGGATGCGCAGTCACTAACCAGTGACATCGTCCAAGATGATCAAGGAGAGCCATTGGCTCTCCTTTTTTTATGTGTATTTGCCACGATGAAAAAAGGTGAGGGAGCGTTATGCGCCGAGCGAGAGAAAGAATAGCATTAGTACCGGAACCAGCAGACTTAAAATAAAGCCGCTGACGATCGCGATCGGCACACAGCGAATCCCGCCGGTGCTTTGAATAATGGGTAAGGTAAAGTCCATTGCGGTTGCGCCACCATAGCCAATCGCTGTGAGTGGATAACGGCTAATAATCATGGGAATCAACATAATGGCCACCAGCTCGCGGGCAAGTTCGACAATAAATGAAGCGCCACCATAGACGGGACCGAGCCCATCCCCCATTAAGATCCCTGCCAATGAATACCAGCCGAACCCGGATGCCATCGCAAGGCCGTGATGATAGGGCAGATCGAGTAACCATGCGGCTAATAAACCACCCGGCAGTGAGGTGATGACGATGAGCGCGGCGATCACCACACCTTTTTTATTCAGCACAATTTGTTTAAGGGTCATGCCACTATTGCGTAATTGAATACCAATCAAAAACAGCAGAAGTAGCAGAATGATCTCGCTGGCGGTATCGACCCAAGATAAGTCCATTTCTACGATCAGTCCAACGGCGAGCCCCACGAAGACGGCGGCTATCAGTTTGCCAGATTCAGACATCATGGTGCGTAGCTTTAGTTTGTGTTGATGGCCCTGCGTATCCGTCGGCCAGATTTTATCTAAAATCGGTAAGGCGAGGAGGTTGGCTCCCCCAATACAGACAAAGAAAGTTGCCGCGTAGACACCAATAGTGGAAATGTTACTCCCTAGGTTGTCGAGAGCAGCTAAGCTCAGGCCCATCAGCAATAAAATCACGATCACCAGTCGGACGGTTAGCGTATTAACCCAATGAACATGCTGAGGCCGCTTAAGGGGTATGAGGTAGCCCACGATAAGGGGTAAAAAGATCAGTAACATCCCTGAGAACATCGATTTTGCTCACAATAAAGAAAGAGTCCATCGAGGTTATCAATCGGTTAATAGTCTGGTCAATAAAATCAGACAGCTGTGATATGGAATCACACCACAGCGTGATAGGTGCATTGGCAGTTAGATGCTGCTCGCTTCGATGACAGCGTCAAGTTCACGGGTAAAGTCCAACTCGTTCAAGTTAGACAGTTCATAAAGGGCTTCAGCCCCGGGCGCGGTAAGCTCAACGTCATGGTCGTCAATGGCGTCATCATGGTTACGGAACATGAGCAAGTGATTCGCCATGCGTGCAATATCTAAATAGGTAATGTCTGGGCGAGCCTGTGTGTATAGCTTGGTATTAATTGCCACTTCAATGTAATCACGCTCAAAGTGCCAATTTTGAAGGATGAGTCGACTGCTATCGCCCGATAAGTTGAAGAATACTTGTTCGGCAATATCAAACTTAAGGTAGTGGCCTTCATCGAGAAAACGTTGGAATTCGCCAATGATGCTGTACAAACCAATATCAGCGAGTAGGCCAATGATTAAGGCTTTTTCTGGCTCAACCGACAAGGGCTCATCACAATAGCTATGAATTTTCTGAGTCACCAACGCCATAGCAGCCGCAAACTCACGGGATTTTTGCGCGCTTCGCTTCAAAATATGATTGCACTGAGGGCCAAATTTGGCTTGGCTTTTTAATTGATAAATGGCTGCCGCAGTCACGATCCCTAGCACACGGTCGACTCCTAATCGGGAAACCGCAGTTTGGATATCTTTGCATTTGCCGGTGGCCCGCGGTGCAAATAAAGCGGAGTTTGCTGCTTTGAGTACTGCACCACAAAGGCTAGGGTCATCGATCAACAAGTTGGCAATGTCGCGCATCGTGGTATGAGGCTGTTTGCTGGCACGCTGGATTGACAGAACGACATCCGGTAAAGGAGGAAGGGCAAGGCGATTGACACGGATGGTTTCAACGGCGCGTTTGTAAAACTCAGTTTCTATGCCGCGTAAGTATTTATCGCGATCGGGGGAGACCCAAAAGAATGACAGATGGTCCATAAGTCCTGATTCTATTTTTTACCGTCTTGTATGGTAATGCGGACGCACAGGAAAGAGAACCGCGAACACGTGGATTACTCGTTTTTTCCGTTCCTTTGTTGATACTTTGAACAACTTGGAGTAGGTGCTAGCGTTACTCGTCGTTTTCGAGCGGGTAACGTAGCAATTTATCGATAAACTCCGCGACCTGATTTGGGCTAGGTTGTGACAGCAATAGCTGTTTTTGTTTGACTTCAATAGGTAGCAGCTCGAGCCAACGCAAACACACCCACCCAAGTTCGTCATATTGCGCGAGGTTAAAATGGTGATGTAATGCAGGGTTGGAACGATAGTATTGCGCAAGTTTGTTGCTTAAATATTCATATTCCTGTGGTGTATTTTGCTGTCGCCATTGGGGGAGTGGCGAATACGTGCCTAGCTTTACGTCATTGTCACCCAGTGTAATCGATTCGACTTTTACACATTCGATGCCTTGCAGTGTTAGCGCCATATGATGGGTATCGTGGCGATCAAAATCCGCAACGTGGCAGAGGGTCACGATGGGAGAAATCGCACTGGGTGTCTCGAGCTCGCACCCTTCTTCTTGCATCGCAATCAGAAGTTCAGGCGGGTTACCCGCTTGCGATAGCACACTTAGGTAAAAGGCTTCTGGCACAATATAAGTGTGCAAGCCTCCGGGGAGTAAGTGACTGGTTTTAATTAATACGGGCTTCGTTGACATCGTATCCTCGAGTAGAAAACATCCTTTCTTTAAATTTAGCGCACTTAGCTAACTTGGTTAAGTCTTCATCACTATTCCTGTCTGTTTAAAACGAAATACGAATGCTTGTTAAAATACCCTTGATAATTCCATGTCTTTTTAGGGGTCAAATTTCTGTACAGTGATCTAATGCATAGAATTTCATATTCACATCATGCACTATTTCGCGTGTCGAATTATTAGGCTTAGTGACCGTTTTTTTGGTCACCACTTTTTCGCTCAGGAGAGAAATAGGAGTTACCGATGAGTGTGGTATTTAAAGCCCATATTGTTAAGTACTTGAGCAACTTCGGTGCGATGGAACAACGCTCAATGTTTGGCGGAACAGGGTTTTTCTACGACGGCGCGATGTTTATGTTGCTGACAGATAAGCGACTGTATTTGCGAGGCGGTGGCGCGTTATCAGAAAGACTACTCGATAAAACCTGTCGCAAATTTGTTCATGTCAAAAAGAGTTCAACCGCGGTTGTTAATTATTACGAAATTACCAGCTTATACATCCAAGACGATCCCGAATTAGGTCAGCTTGTCAAAACATCGATTGATATTGCGGTGGCAGATAAAAAACGTAAAGAGAGCTTAGATAGCCGACGACTTCGCGACCTGCCTAACCTGCGATTGACCATTGAGCGCATGTTGAAGAAATCGGGCGTTGAAGATGTGCGCACATTTAATCAGCTTACGCCCGAGGAGCTGTTTCGTCGTGTACAGATGACTCATGGCAAAGATGTGGACGTCAGTCTGTTGTGGAAATTTGCTGGTGCGCAACAAGGTTGTCACTGGAAGCTGATTGAAAAAGAAGAGCGCGATCGTTTACTTGCCGCTGTTTAATACCCATTTTTCGCGTATACAGCCGACCGAATAGGTCGGATTTTTTATGTTTAGGGTCTAGCAAAGTGAGGCGGGTGGCGCGAATATACTCAGATTGTGCGAAAAATGTGACGCTTGGATAAATAATCGACGGTTAAACCATAAAAGTGCAATTTATACGTGACAGGCGAAAAAAGTTATGTAGAATTCAAACCACTTAGCCGAGAGGTGAAACGTAAAGGCGCGTTGGCAGAGTGGCTATGCAGCGGATTGCAAATCCGTGGACCTCGGTTCGACTCCGGGACGCGCCTCCATGCACTTGGCTAAAACAATACGGACGCGGGATGGAGCAGTTTGGTAGCTCGTCGGGCTCATAACCCGAAGGTCGTCGGTTCAAATCCGGCTCCCGCAACCAATGTTACAAAGCGTTATTAAACGCTTGTTAAAAAGCGACATTAGCTCAGCTGGTAGAGCGCAACCTTGCCAAGGTTGAGGTCACGAGTTCGAACCTCGTATGTCGCTCCAAATTACAACAGTGGCGTAAGCGGCTGAAAGAATTGTGTGCCCCGGTGGTGGAATTGGTAGACACAAGGGATTTAAAATCCCTCGGCGTTCGCGCTGTGCCGGTTCAAGTCCGGCCCGGGGCACCATTAAAAAAGAAAACGGCGACCAGATTGGTCGCCGTTTTTTCGTTTAACGGACAGCGAGTTTGCACGCTGTGTTAAAAGCCCTATCCCAGTCACAATATTGTCTAACTGATAAACATATCACCATTGAATTTAGATGCTTTTTTGCCTAAAATTTAACCATAACGAACGAGGGCAGTATGCACAGGCCAGTGATGCAAAAAAAAGCAAAACAAGTCACACAAAAAATGATTGATCGCGCGGTGGCAAGCTCGACGGCAATCGAAACGCAAGCAACCACGGAAGAAGTAGAAGCTAAATTAAAAGAAAACCGACAAAAGTACCAAGCGCTCGCATTGGCGGATTAGCCATTCACTGCAATAAGGATGGCGAGAAGCCAATGGTTATCGGCAATAGACGATGACCTTGTTAACCCTGTGGGGAGCTGGGTGGCAATACATCTTTTACCAAGCGTTCCATATGCTGGTAATCATGACCGACGCCTGCCTGAATAGCGGCAATATAAAAATCTTTGTTTTCCTCCCATAGCCGGTAATCTAGCAACCCTATCCCTGCCTTTTGACACATCACATCAATCAATAAGCGAGAAATGCGTCCATTTCCCTCTCTGAATGGATGGATAAGAATGAATTCAACATGGCTTTGCGCTAAAAATTGAATGAGCTCTGTGCGTGTCATCGTTGGTAAATTGGGATAATCCGTTAAGTAATCTCGTTCAAACTGAGTGAGACAAGGACCAATTTGTTTCGGTGAGGTGAAGCGAAATCCCGCCTTACTCAGTTCGACATTTCGTACCTGTCCGGCCCACAAATAGACGTTCCCGAGCCATTGCCGGTGCCAACTGGCCATAGTGTTAAAGCGCAGTGCGCGAGGAAAGTGTCCACCGGTAAAAACCCTTTCGTAGAGTTTAGACAAAAGCACTGCCTCAATATCTTCTATGTCGTGCAATTGCGTGATACCGAGTAAGTTACGCAAGACTTGCTCATTCGAGCCAGGTTGATATTGCGCCTCTGAGGCTTGCGTCTCATAACGTGTCATACCTGTCTTCCTTGCTTATCCACAACCATGAACGTGAGAGGATGTCACTTGCCTTTATCCGCCCTGTTACGGTGGCACTGGCTGTTATGTCATATATGTCATAGGCTTTAAGTATAGTGGATAGACAATGGGCTTTACGCTGGATACAGGAGTAAAAAAAGCAGCGTCGAAACGCTGCTTGAAAAGGGAAGGGGTTAGACCATGCTGAGACAATGGATCTCATTGTGATGTGCCAAGCGATAATGAATATCGGCCGGATCCTGACAGGGGCACTGACGAACGATGGTCCCCCGTTTTATCCACGTTTCCATCATGGCGTCCACGCCGTCCGGGGTCAGACCATACTCTTTGGCAAGCGCCTCGGCACTAATGACACCCGCCTGAGTGACACTGGCTTTGAGCTTTTGCAGGATCATAATAGGTCTCCTTAAACCAATGAGGATGCTTACCGATGTAGCGCATTGCGGCAACTACCGCGATGAGTAGCGCCGAAATACCGCCAATGTAGAGTGAAGCTGAAACCGGTGAAACACTGATCTGACTGAGTTGGAAACACAGGGTCGCACCGCTGACGGCCAGTAACATTGACCAACTGGCAATGAACATGGCGAAACGGCGACCAAACTCGCGAGTGTAAGCGCCCATCGCAGCCACACAGGGGGTATAGAGCAAAATAAACATCAAGTAGGCCAGCACGCTGGCGGTGGAGCTAAAGTGGTGATGCAGGTTATCGAATGTGGCGAGACTGACTTCTTGCTCTTCTGCTGCCAATTCGGGATTATCGATATCACCCACGCTCACTGCCAGTGGATCACTAAAATCAATATCAAACAAGTTGGCTGGAATGCTTTGTACCGCTTCTAGTAAGGCATCACCAATCGTGGTGGAGGCTTCCTCAACATCTGAGGGTGCGTAGAGGTTATTAAGCGTACCAACGACGGCTTCTTTGGCAAACAAACCGGTGACAAGGCCTACGGTTGCCGGCCAGTTATCTTCTTCAATACCAATTGGGGCGAGGGCAGGCGTCACGACTTGCGCGGCTTTAGACAGCACGGACGTATCGCTGTCTTCGTGTCCGAACGTGCCATCTGTGCCGAGCGAGTTGAAGAAGGTTAAAATGGTTACCACCAGTACAATGGTTTTACCGGCACCCAACACAAAACGGCGTAGCTTCTGCCAAGTATTGCTCATCACATGGCGTAATCGCGGCAATTCATAGTCTGGCAGCGTCATGAGCAGGCTTTCACTGTGCCCGGGGTAAAGCGTGTGACGCAAAATCAGACCGGTGATGATCGCCACCACAATGCCCAGTAAATAAAGGCCAAAAACGAGGTTTTGCCCTTGTTGTGGGAAGAAAGCGGCAGCAAATAAGGCGTACACCGGTAGTCGTGCACCACAGGACATAAAGGTAGCCATGGTAGCTGCGGTTTTGCGCTCATTGATTTGTTCTAAGGTCCGAGTTGCCATCACCGCTGGTACCGTGCAGCCAAAGCCCAAAATTAAAGGGACGAAGGCCTTGCCCGGCAAGCCGATCTTTTGCATTAAACCATCGAGTAAGAATGCGGCGCGTGCCATATATCCTGTGCTTTCGAGAACAGTGAGGAACAGGTACAAGCCCGCAATGACGGGAATAAAGGTTGCGACAGTTTGGATCCCGCCGCCGAGACCATCTGCGATAACGGTGACGATGGCGGTCGGAAGCACCCCATCCAGTAGCTGATGGGTGCCATCGACAAGAATCGCGCCAGCGGCAATATCAAAAAAGTCGATAAATGCGCCGCCGATATTAATCGCAAACACAAACATGGCGTATAGCACGGCGAGCAAAATAGGCAGCGATAAGAAGGAGTTAAGAATAACCTTATCAAGCTTTTCAGTATTATTGCGACTTAAATGGCGATGCTCACGACGGGTGTCATGCACCAAATCGCGGATATAGCTGTAGCGTGCATCGGCAATCAGAATATCAGTATCATGCTCGGCGAGCGATTGGCAGGCTTGCGCAAAGATATGTTGTTGCGCCTCGTCACTGCCATCAGGCAGGCGACCACGTTCGAGACATTCTAACAGGTGCGCGCGTTGGTTCACTTGTCCGGTCGCGGTACGAATAAAGCTGGCGCCAAGGTGGGCTTGTATCCAAGCTTCGATGTGCTCACCGTAGTTCAGTTGCATGGCGTCGCACTGAGGGATGTCGCTCACAATATGGGACAGTTGATGGCGAAATGTCGCGACACTGTCTGCTTGGCAGGCGGTGACGGTGAGGACAGGACAGCCTAACCACGCTTGCAGTTTAGCAATATCAAGCTGTTGTCCGTTCCTATCGAGCAGATCCATTTTGTTGATCAGCACCACCATAGGCACACCACGCTCACGGAGCTGCAGCGTTAAGTACAGTCCACGCTCTAGGCTGTTAGCATCCAGTACGTTAATGATGATGTCACTGTCGCGGCTATCAATCGAAAAGGTAGCGATTTGCTCATCTAAACTCGCATCAAAGCCAGCATTTAGCGCGTATAAGCCAGGCAAGTCGGTGATCTCGGCCTCAGCATTATCGAGTGAAAGCTGGCCGACTTTTTTATCTACCGTGACGCCCGCCCAGTTACCAACCTTTTGGCGAGAACCGGTTAATGCGTTAAACAAGGTGGTTTTACCGCAGTTGGGATTACCGGCGAGAAGAATGCGTGTTTTACTCATTACATGGCCTCCACATCGATCAGCTTGGCGATTTCACGACGGACGATGAGTTGTTCGTTGTCGAGGCGTATTTGCAATGGGTCGCCCAGGGGTGCACGCCGAACCAGCTCAACGGCGGTGCCTGGGATCAATCCCATAACGGCAAGACGATGGCGGATAACAGCTGGCACATGATGGACACTGGTAATGCGTGCGGCCTGGCCGCGACCGAGAGTCGACAGTTTCATAGTGCGAGATCCAAATAAGAATGGTTTGCATTGGATATTACGCTTAAATTTCACGTGGTTTTTTGCTTAGGATCAAGCAATTTTTAGTGAGCATCTTGTCTTGAAAGTAAGACGATGAAAGAAATGGTGGCAAAGAGGTAGATATATGAAGGGAAAAAGCAAAAATTAGCCGCTAACTGTGTAATAAAATATTTCACTCGCTGGCAATCAAACCACTGCCAGCGAGTGATAGGTTAGCGTGCGTGATGTGATGATGACTCTTTTTGTGCTTTACGCCGTTGATCATTTAAGTTGGCTTTGGCGGTTGCAAGCAGGTTGTCTGTGGTGATTGCATCTGGGCCAAACCCTGCGTTTTGTCCGGTAAGCAGCGAAAGCGCTTCGGCCACATGGGAGACCGCATAGATGTGAAACTCGCCTTTCTCTACCGCATGGACCACATCCTTGCGCAGCATCAGGTTTTGGATATTGGCGGCGGGAATGATCACCCCTTGCTGCTCGGTGGGACCTTTAATGGTGCATACATCAAAGAAGCCCTCGATTTTTTCGTTCACGCCGCCAATCGGCTGCGCCTCGCCAAATTGGTTCATGGAGCCTGTAATCGCCAGATCTTGACGCAAGGGCACGCCCGTAATCGCCGAGAGAATCGCACAAAACTCTGCCATTGACGCACTGTCTCCATCGACGCCTCCGTAAGATTGCTCAAAAGTGATATGCGTTTTGAGCGGGATTTGTTCTGTTTTGCCGAGTAGGGTGGCGAGGTACGCGGACAAGATCATCACCCCTTTAGAGTGAATTCGTCCACCGAGTTTAACGCTGCGCTCAATATCGAGCACTTCGCCTTCACCATAAGCGGTAGTGGCAGTAATCCGGTTGGGGAGTCCGAAGCTAAAATCTGACGTACTCAATACCGATAAGCCGTTGATTTGGCCTAGTGCAGAGCCGGTGGTATTGATCAAGGTGACGCCGTTTTCAAAGTTCTGCATCATGCTATCGCGCACGCGGCTCACCCGCATATTGCGGCTTGCTAGAGCTTTCTCGACATGCAAAGCACGAATGCTATTGGCGTTGGCTTGCGTCGCCCAGTAGTTGGACTCGCGCAAAAGATTAGCAATGTCAGCGGAGTGCAGCGACAAGCGATTTTGATCTTCGGCTTGACGGGCACTGTGCTCAATGATGCGCGCAATCGCTCCGCGACTACAGTGCAGTAAACCGCCGTCGTGGATAATGCTGGAGATAAACTTCGCGTACTGCTGCTCTGTGCTATCGTTGCGTGGCATATCGTCTTCGAAGTCGGCGGTTACCCGAAATAGCTCGCTAAACTCGGCATCATAGCGTTGCAGCAATTGATAAGTTTGGTAATCACCAAATAAGATGATCTTTACATCAAGCGGAATGGGGGCGGGATCGAGCGATACAGTGCCACTAAGGGTGACTTCGCGTTCAAGGGCGCTCACACTGAGCTGTCTTGTGCTTAGGGCGCGCTTGATGCCGTCCCAGACGTAGGGTTTCTCGAGTACCTTGATGGCATCCATCAGCAGCACGCCGCCATTAGCGCGGTGAAAACTGCCCGCACGGATCAGCGAGAAGTCGGTGAACACTGTGCCTTTAAAAGTAGCATTTTCAACATAACCAAAGAGGTTGTGATAACTGGGGCTGTCTTCCACCACGACAGGTGCTTGGTTGTCGTCTTGGCTCACCAAGACATTAACTTGGTAGCGGCGCGGTAGTTTTTTATCGAGTGCGGCATAAGCGAGCGCCGCTTGATCCTCGCTGTCTTCGAGAAAGATGTCCAAATGCTCTAGCATATCCGCTTGCATCGCCTCTAGAAATGCCAGCACGTCAGGGAGATCTGCAAACGCTTTGGTGACGGACTTCATTTGGGCGGCAATCACATCGCGCGCTACTTCTTCATCCAGCGCTTGTTGCTTTTCCGCGTAGTCTTCTTCCCATTCGCCGAGTTGACGCACAACGCTGCGCAGTTCGGTTTCGAGTTTATCAATCACCTTGCCGAATGCCATTTGCTCATCTTGAGAGAGCGCATCGAAGGTGTCCTCAGTGTGAGGCTCTTCGCCGTTAAGGGCAACAAACTGGTAATCGCCTTGCGGGGTGATCGTCAAACTAACATTGTTTTGTTCTGCACTATCGCTGAGTGCTTTTAACACGGTTTGTTGGCGCTCGGTGAGCTGGTTTTTGAGTGTTTCCGCACGCTGGTAATACATTTCGTTGTCGAACGCGAGGGGCAGCGCATTGGCGAGTTTTCCCATCAACTGCTCAACGTGCTTTTTGAGTTCATTTCCTCGCCCTGCAGGAAGCTTCAGGACTTCAGGCGCGCGGGCTTCTTGGAAATTAGCGACGTAACACCAATCATGGACCGGCGTATCATTTTTCCAATGGTGGTTTAAATAGCGCATCACCATGGTGCGCTTGCCTAATCCGTTCTGACCGATGGCGTAAATGTTATAGCCCTTTTCCTTGATCGACATGGCAAACTCAACGGCATGTCGTGCTCGGTCTTGGCCAACAATCTCATCCAACGGCGCAAGATGCTTCGTTGAGGTGATGTCACTGTGTTTAAAGCTAGATTCGCGATACAAACGTTCGCTGTTCACCACGGTAGTCGCCATAATCGATCCTATTTGGCCTTTTATCGATTGATGCTTTCAGTGTAGCGAGTGTAAGTGACTGTTTTAGTGATGCTGGTGGAGAAAGTCGCGACAGGGTCACAGTTTAATACTAGGTGGTGAATAAATGAGCAGAAAAAAGGCCCATTGAAGGCCCTTTTGAGTACGTTGTTAAAGTAGGACTGATTAGAGCGATTTTTTCATTGCGTTTATCAATGCGTCGATATCTTGGCGATTGACGTCTTTGTGGGTGACAAAGCGAGCCGGTGCGCCATTTAAACTCACTCGAAAGCCGTTATCCATCAGGCGCATATTGAGACGAACCCGATCGATGTTGTCGGCAATATCAACATACACAATATTGGTTTGCACGTCATAATTGTGGGTAGAAAAGCCTTCAATCTCATTGATTTTATTGGCTAAGTAATGGGCATTAGCATGATCTTCAGCGAGACGTTCGACATTTTCTTCGAGTGCTTTTTGTCCGGCAACGGCGAGAATACCGGCTTGACGCATACCTCCGCCCAGCATTTTTCGTAGCCGTCTAGCCTTTTCAATGAAGGCTTTCGAGCCCAATAGCAAAGAGCCAACCGGTGCGCCTAATCCTTTTGACAAGCAAACAGTCATCGAATCGAAATGGCAGCTTATCGCGGTAATATCGACATCCAGTGCCACCGCCGCGTTGTAAACACGTGCGCCATCAAGGTGAAGGCTTAGCTGATGCTTGTTGCAAAACATGCGTGCTTCGGCCAAGTAGGAAAGGGGTAGAACACGGCCGCCGATGGTGTTTTCTAAACTGAGCAATTTGGTGCGTGCAAAATGAAAGTCATTAGGTTTAATGGCTACGGCAAGCTTCTCAAATGGCAACGTACCGTCTGGGGCATTTTCAATGGGTTGAGGCTGAATAGAGCCTAATACGGCTGCACCACCGGCTTCATATTTGTAGTTATGTGCTTGCTGACCACACAGGTATTCGTCACCGCGCTCACAGTGCGACATCAGCGCTAATAGGTTGGCTTGCGTACCTGATGAGGTAAAGAGGGCGGCATCAAAGCCATGGCGCTCTGCGGCCCAGCGTTCTAATGCATTGATACTTGGGTCATCACCATAGACATCATCGCCGACGGGGGCATTGGCCATCGCGTCTCGCATGGCTTGGTCGGGTTTGGTGACGGTATCAGAGCGAAAATCAATCATGTATTACATCCTTGCTGAGTGAGGATCGTCGAGCGTGTTGCCTAATAATACACACAACGCTTGTTGGTTGGCAGTCGAGACCGGCGATTATCTTTGAGGCCCAACGAAAAAGAATAGACAAATATACGCGCACGAAAAAGGCCATACCCGTGGGCATGGCCTGGTTAATTACTGGGGGAGCTTCCTAGACATTTGGTGAGAATACCAAAGAGGTGAGGCTCTCCGTCGATGATTAGCTTTTTAGCATCTGCCAGTATTTTTGGTAGATTTTCACCGCTTCACCTACATCGTCGGTGAATTCGCCACTGTTGACCGCATCATCAGTAGGGAAAATGGTGGTGTTTTCTTTCAGTTCGTCATCCAAGTACTCTGCCGCACGTGTATTCGGGGCCGGATAGCCAAACTCTTCGACCAGTTTGGCTTGATTTTCAGGACGATACATAAAGTCGATGAACTGATGAGCCAGCGTCTTGTTCTCTGCATTTTTAGGGATAATATAGTTATCCATCCAGAGAATCGCGCCTTCTTGCGGATAAACAAACTCGATGCCATCAATTTCTTGCTGTGCCATGTAGGCGTTGCCGTTCCATTGCTGACCAATAGTCACTTCACCGGTCACAAAAGGAACGTGAGGCGCATCTGAGTTATAGACCACAACGTTGTCACGCAATTGACGAAGATACTCGTACGCTTGCTTGATCTCGTCTTCATCTTTGCTGTTAATACTGTGTCCTTGCGCTTTTAACGCCATGCCAAAGACATCACGCACATCGTTGAGAAGCATCACTTGTGCGTTGAAGTCATCACGCCATAGATCGGCCCACTTAGTGACTTTGTCCCCGTCGACATACTGATTGTTATAACTGATACCCGTCACACCGAATACATAGGGTAGGGAGTAGTCATTCGCTTTATCGAACGGCTGACCCAGTAGGCCGGGACGTAGCTCATCGAAGTGGCTGATCTTTGATTTATCAATTTTGGCCAGCATGTCTTCTTTGATCATGCGATCGATGAAATAGGTTGAAGCGAAAGCGAGGTCATAGCCTTTTCCATTCAGTAGCTTCAACTTGGCATACATGGCTTCATTACTCTCAAAGGTCGAGTAATTGACCGTCACCTTATATTCTTCTTCAAACGCATTGATCACATCCATGGGCATATACTCCGCCCAGTTGTAGATATTCAATACTTTATCGTCAGCGCTGACTCCAGTTGCAAATACAGCTGAAAGTGCGAGTGCGGTCGCGGTAATTCCGTGAGTGATTTTGTTCATTATCATGGTCCTTCAATGGCTTGCTGGCCGAGTACACGTCGGGGCGCATCATATTGCACCCAGCCCTTGTGTCAATGACTTTTTTTTAACCAAAGCGCGTTTCGTGAAACGTTCCGCTAACGGTAGCATAACCCTTGCGTGACCCCCCAAATTATTGGGCAGTATCCGGTCATTTTTGGCTTGCGAGTCGCGCACGACAATGCGACTATCAGCGCGCTTTGTGTGCAAGCTTTACACTGACACCTTGAGCTTGTACCCCATTTATTGAATCACCTAAATGAGTAACCATTGAGAGCATGGTCAAAACGTACCGCCCTGACACCAATTACTATGTTGCGACGCAAAATCAGTCGTTATCTTTTCCGCCTTTAACCGGTAGTCACCAAGCCGATGTTTGTATCATTGGCGCCGGATTAACCGGATTAAACGCCGCGATTGAATTACGCCAACGCGGCTATCAAGTGATTGTATTGGATGCTAAGACGATTGCGTGGGGTGGCTCTGGGCGTAATGGCGGCCAATGCTTAGTGGGATATTGTCTCGGGCTCAGAGAGGTACATGAAACCTATGGCGTGCAGTGGGGTAAGCAACTTTGGGACCTGTCCGTTGAAGCGGTTGATATCGTGCGTGAAAGGATTCATACCCATCAGATAGCCTGCGACTTCCAACCGGGATACATTGAGCTGGCGTTAAACAAAGCACAACAAACCGAGTTACAAAGTTGGCACGCCTTAAAGCAAGGTGACTATCAGTATCCGATGGCGCAATGGTGGGATCAGGCTAAGGTGGCAGAAGTGGCGAATACGGAGCGCTATTTAGGGGGATTATACGACCCGAATAGTGCGCATATCCACACCCTCAATTACACACTCGGGTTGGCGAAAGCTGCGCAGGATTTAGGGGTGCAAATCTTCGAGCACAGTCCGGCGCAGTCGATAAAGAAGGGGCCGACTCACTGTGTTCGTACCCCTCAAGGTGACGTGAATGCTCCCCGCATATTGCTGGCATGTAATGCTTATCTCGATGGCCTAGAACGCAAGGCGCAAGCGAAAGTCCTCCCTGTTGCTTCCTTTATTGCGGTGACCGAGCCATTAGGCGATCGCATGCCCATTACTAATCGCATGGCCATGTCTGATCTCAACAACTGTCTTGATTACTACCGTCCCACCGCAGACGGACGTCTCTTATTTGGTGGCGTGAACCACCCGTTTAATCGTGAGTATAAAGACTCCGCTCAACGTCTACACCAACGGATGACAAAGGTTTTTCCTCAGTTAGGCGATGTGAAGATGGACTACCATTGGGGCGGGTTGTTTGCCGTGACGCGCAGTTACATGCCACACATTGATCACCTTGGCCAAGATATTTATACCGCACATGGATACACAGGTCATGGGGTGGGACTGACGAATATTGCAGGACGCGTGATAGCCGAAGCGATGGACGGACAAGCCAGTCGCTTTGATGTGTTTGCACGTTTGAAGCATGGTTGGATCCCGACCCCGAAAATGCTGCGTAGCCCTGCATTGGCTCTCGCGATTTGGAAAGCGAAGCTTGCCGATCTGCTCGGTGGGTAACCACGACGTACAAACCGTTAACGATTAAAAATACTTGTCGTCACGATAAAGTTCTCGTGTTGCTCCCCGCTAGGAAGACAGTAAGGTAGCCCTTCAAATAGCGGGGGGTAAGTGCTTGAACACTCTTAGCATCATTGATGATTTAGCGACACACGGACTAAGCGTGTGCGACCAATTCTTAACAGCACAAGAAGTGGCTGATTTACACGCATGTTTGCCAGAGCAGTGGACGCAAGCCAGTATTGGGCGCGAGCAGAAGCAACATACTAATACTCAAATCCGCACCGATAAGATCCATTGGTTAGAGCGCGGCCATGCCCCAGCCATTGATTTGTTACTCGATAAGATGTCTGAACTGCAGCTTGCGCTTAATCGTCACCTCTTTCTTGGTCTTTTTGAATATGAAGCGCATTTCGCCAAGTATAATCCCGGTGATTTTTATGCTAAACACGTGGACGCATTCAAAGGCCGCTCAAACCGAAAAGTCACCACAGTGCTCTATTTGAACCATGACTGGTGTGAAGAAGACGGGGGCGAAATCGTTATTTACCATGCTGATGGGAGCCACCTGAAAACATTATGGCCTCAGGCCGGTCGCCTTGTAACCTTCTTATCGGAAGAGTTTCCTCACGAGGTATTACCCGCGAAACGACAACGATTTAGCATTGCGGGCTGGTACCGTATTAACGGCATGAGTGGCCATCGGGTTGATCCAATTCGCTGACAAACTGCATACTGACAGCTACGAGTGATAACCAGCAAGCGGTCAGTATGAGGGGTTCTCCGCAACAGCAAAGCTTTTTTAACCATGCCGAGTTCGACGCTCAGCAAGCCGTTGCTATGCCACAAGCGACTGTCCATTGGCAGCCAGATTGGTTGCCATTGGTCGATGCCGATAACCTAATGGCGGCATTGCATCAGCACACACCTTGGCAACAATTACCCATTTCGATGTTTGGTCGTACCGTGATGCAGCCGCGTTTATTAGCTTGGTACGGCGATCATGCATACACCTACAGTGGACTCACATTATCTCCCCGCTCTTGGACACCTGAGCTATTGGGTTTGAAAGCCCGTGTTGAAGCTGCCACGCATGCGCGTTTCAATACTGTATTACTCAATCTCTACCGAGATGGCAGTGATTACATGGGATGGCACAAAGATGATGAAGCCGAATTAGGGGAGCAGCCGACGATTGCATCGGTGAGTTTGGGCGCAAGTCGACGGTTTTTATTCCGTCATACCCAAAGTAAAGAAAAACGCGAGTTTTTGTTGAGTCATGGCGCGTTACTGGTCATGGCTGGGCAAACACAAACGTATTGGCAACATGCGCTACCCAAAACACAAAAAACCGTGGGCGCTCGGATTAATTTAACCTTCCGATGGATAACGCCATCTTCAGCAAGAGAATAGAACCACTGCCGCTGAGCGGCAGTGGTTATGGGGCTACTCGACAATCAGGCTGACGTTGTCATAGGTACGGTACCCTCGCAGCATCACTGCATAGTTACCGGGCGTTGCATTGTCGAACCGGCAAACTTCATCATTGCAACTGCGATAAGGGCGGCAATCCCAGTTCCCGGTACTGACATCGCCATTGGCTTTGACATACAAGTCCACGTCACCCGAGCCGCCATAGGTTCGGATCATCAGTTCACCGGATTGATCTAACCGGTAGTTAAAGTACTTTTCATTCCCACGAGCGCCAGAGAGTCCGTTGATAGGCTCACCGAGTTTCAGCTCGTTACCCGGGTTGGGCGAGCTGTCGGCGTTCGCGAGCTCCACCGTATAGGCCAAGCCGAGTTTAGTGAACTTCGCGGCGTGAGCCGCTTCGCTATCGCTGTTTGCCAATGTGTCTTGAGGCGTATGGATGTTAGGGTTGTAGTCATTAAATTTGGCTTCAAACGGCATGGCAGCTGGATAGCCGACTTGGTGCCATGAGGCATGATCGGAACAGGCATAGCCACAAGTATCGAATCCGTAATTTAAAGTAGGCAAGTATTCGTCAAGCAACTGCGTGAGATACTGAGTGAGCTGACTGTCGGTATAGTCGGTGATAAAGACAATGTCTTCAGCAGACCCTTGATAGTTTGTCATGTCCAGTTGTAAGACACCGCGAACATCTTTACCCGCTTGCTTAAATTGGTTGGCAACGTCTTGCGAACCACGCAATCCAACTTCTTCTGCTGCGTAGGCAACAAATGCGATGCTCCGCTTGGGCTGGAAGTTGTTTTGAGCAAGTACGCGGATCACTTCTGTGACAGCAGCAATCCCCGAGGCATCATCATCGGCGCCAGGCGCAATACTTTGCTCATTGGTGCGTGAGCCAATCGTCGAGTCGAGATGCCCGCCGACGACGACCCATTCGTCGGGTGATTCTGAGCCCTCTATGGTTAACATCACCGACGCTTGATTATACCCACTGTGTGAAATTTGAGTGACGGACGCACCGGCTAACCCTGCACTGAGCGATTGCCAACGGTGTTTTATCCAATCTGAAGCCTGGGCCCCTGATGTTGTGGTGTAGAAACGGTTGGGGAAATCGGTAAGGCGATCAATGGTATTAACAATGAGTGCGCTATCAATTTGGCTAATCCAAGGGGTCACTAACGCTTGCTGGCTAATTGCTGGAGCGATAAAGCTTGCGCGCGAAAGTGGCATGTTACTCGCTGCCATCGCACTTTGGGCGGATGAATGCACGATATAACCACCGCAGCGGTGATGGTTTTCGTGCATTTTGTGGGAGAGGGCGGCTAACTCAGACTCACTGACTTCACCAATCCATGCTTGACCATTATGAGCAACTGATTGTGCTAATAAAGGCTCTGCCCCAGAAGATAAAGCAGTTTGTTGTGCATCTGCACCGATCGAGATCCAGACTTTTTTATCTTCAGCCTGCGCGAGGGTGCAGCTTGTTGCAAGGACAACGGCCAGAGCCGTGCGTTTATAATGCATAGTTCCTCCTTGAGTGAATAAGGGTCGCTAAACTCCATGCGACCTTTTGACTGTAGAGCAAAAACACAAATTGTTGATAAATTTATAAAACCATTAGTGGATGGTTTGGTTGTCACAAAATTGTTAATAGCGATAGTTTTGTTTTTAACAGAGGAGGAGAGAGGAAGGTAGGTTTATGCACGTAGACCTAATCATCCCCAGTGTTGCACAAAGGAAAACGCGGATTGGGTTGATGACAATAAAGATAAAATGCTGAAAACTGCATCAAATCGCGCGAAGTTTGGCTTTTTCGTTTACAAAGCAGGCAGTTGAAACTTTTATTAAATAATAAGTGTTGACTCGATCACGTTAATCCGTAGAATGCCTCCCCGTACCGCAGCGGCGGAAACAAAAAGAAAGGCGCGTTGGCAGAGTGGCTATGCAGCGGATTGCAAATCCGTGGACCTCGGTTCGACTCCGGGACGCGCCTCCATGTTTCCCCACTGGGCGGAGTAAAAATCGGACGCGGGATGGAGCAGTTTGGTAGCTCGTCGGGCTCATAACCCGAAGGTCGTTGGTTCAAATCCAGCTCCCGCAACCAATTTTATAAAGCGTTATAAAACGCTTGCGACAAAGCGACATTAGCTCAGCTGGTAGAGCGCAACCTTGCCAAGGTTGAGGTCACGAGTTCGAACCTCGTATGTCGCTCCAAGTTTTGCCCACATCAAGCAATGATTGATGTTACGGACGCGGGATGGAGCAGTCTGGTAGCTCGTCGGGCTCATAACCCGAAGGTCGTCGGTTCAAATCCGGCTCCCGCAACCAAATTTTAGGTATGTGAAGTCATTAACGTAGGCAAGGTTATCAATAAGACCTGCGGTCGTCGCAATTACATTGCGCGACAAATTCGACTACCGTAACCAAGTTTTTAAAGCGTTATAAACGCCTGTAACAAAGCGACATTAGCTCAGCTGGTAGAGCGCAACCTTGCCAAGGTTGAGGTCACGAGTTCGAACCTCGTATGTCGCTCCAAGTTTTGCCCACATCAAGCAATGATTGATGTTACGGACGCGGGATGGAGCAGTCTGGTAGCTCGTCGGGCTCATAACCCGAAGGTCGTCGGTTCAAATCCGGCTCCCGCAACCAAATTTTAGGTATGTGAAGTCATTAACGTAGGCAAGGTTATCGATAAGACCTGCGGTCGTCGCAATTGCATTGCGCGATAAAATCCGGCTCCCGCAACCAAGTTTCTAAAGCGTTATAAACGCCTGTCACAAAGCGACATTAGCTCAGCTGGTAGAGCGCAACCTTGCCAAGGTTGAGGTCACGAGTTCGAACCTCGTATGTCGCTCCAATTTCCTTCCTTAGCACTTATCTTTCTCTTGGTAATGGGTAATGTCTTACTTCATTGCTAGCATCGAGCAACATAGTATCCAACGTGACCGTATGGTCAACGGCACTGAAGTGCGCAAGTCCCGCGGTATAACTAAATGGGTAGCGATACGAAGAAAGCTGTCGTGAGAGCCTGCTATATAGTTGTTCTAGCTGATTATCAACGGCATCTGCATCTTGTTGTATCAATAACGCAGCAAACTCACACCCCTCTATACGTCCTATCCAGCCCACATCATCAAACACATCATTCAAACAACGCGCAAAGGTTTTGAGAATCTGATCGCCGGCGAGCTTACCATAGTCATGATTAAGTTGGTGGAGTTGGCGAACGTCGAAGTGTAATAGGGTGTAGCGCTCTTCGATCACTAAATCATCATTGAGGTATTCGCTAATTTCTCGCTTAAAGCCGCGCCGGTTTAACAGGCCGGTTAAGGGGTCCAGCACATTTTGTTGAGTCATGGTCAACTCGTGTTCCACAATGTGGGCAAGATCTGCCAATGCGCGCTGGCAGGGGCCATCGAGTTCACGAGGCTGTCTATCTATCACGCAAAGCGTACCGAGAATGTGCTCGTTATCTAGACTAAATGGGAAGCCGGCGTAAAAGCGAATAAAGGGAGGCCCCGTGACTAAGGGGTTGTCGGCAAAGCGCTCATCAAGATATGTGTCATTAACCACAAGCGGCTCTAGCTGGTGGATAGCGTGTCCACAAATGGACTCTGAACGTCCTGTCTGATTCACCGCCAGTCCGCGCTTTGCTTTAAACCACTGACGATGCTCGTCTACTAAGCTGATCGCCACAATGGGGCACGCTGATATATAGGCTGCAACGCGAACAATGCGCTCAAACCTGTCTTCACGACCGGTGTCTAAAATGCCTAAATCATGAAGTAAATGAAGCCGTTGCACTTCGTTGTTCGTTGGCTGCGCCGGTGTCATTTTATGCCCTCCATGCCTGTCTATTCAGTATAGACCCTCAGTTCAATGGCTATACAAAAAGCGCAATCGCTGTTTGTCGGATACCGACGGTCCACTTTATAGGTGACTGATAACTTAATTACACTCAATTACCGTCAGTTATTTTAATGTCACCGAGAGGTGTCATCGTTATTTGGCTACATTATTAATACGACAGATAAGAGGCCATTTAATGAAAGCATTGATTTTAGGCATAATTTTCGCCTTTGGGATGCTGAGTCAAGCCGTCGCTCAGGATCACAAATTATTGATTATTGATAGCTATCACAAAACGTTCTCGTGGACCGAGAGTTATACCCTTGGCTTGAACAAGGTGCTCGATAAAAGTATCCACGTATCGCGTTTTGAGATGAACGCCAAAAAGCTACCTGTATCAGCGCATCAACGCAAAGCAGACGAAGCATTTGACTTTTATAAAAAGGTAAAGCCTGATGTGGTGTTGCTTTGTGATGACATTGCACTGAATCATATGCTGCCCAGGCTACAGCATGAAAATATTGATGTTGTTTTTCTTGGCGTAAATGGCGATCCCCAGCCGTTGATTGAGAGACTAAATGGTCCTGTTCGTGTGACCGGGGTTCTAGAGCGGCCTCATTTTTATCGCTCACTGTCTGATGTGATTCAGCTTTATAACCAACCAATTAAAAACATTAAAATTCTCTTCGATGATGGCCCCACTGCAAAAATCAATACCGCTTATTTGCAAAGCCAGGCCAACCTTTTTTCCAAGTTAAATCAAACGGTCACGAGAATTGAAAGGTTTACAACATTTCCTGATTGGAAGAAAGCGGTCCTGGAGGATGACTATGATGTGCTTTTTGTGGGCAGTTACCAAACATTACGCGATGGAATGGGAAAGAATATCGACGCAAACCAAGTGATTACTTGGACGAATCAAAACACGAAGCATCCTGTTTTTGCTTTTTGGAAAGTGGCGGTTGGTGAGGGTATGGCGGCTGGTGGATATGTGTTAGATGGCGAAAAGCATGGCATTCACGCTGCGGTCTACATCCATAAAGTGTTTGCTGGAATGCCTGCTGATCATATCCCTATTTCTGTCGGGCACCAAGGCACCGGTATTTACAGCAAAGCGGAGTTTGCTCAGTTGGGGCTAACCCCTCCTCGAGAGTGGGTGCCGATTCGTTAATGCTACCTTATAGTTACTTTGACGGTGCACTAACGTTGGGCGAATACTGATTCAGTTCGGAAACCACACAATTACGTCCCTTTCGCTTGGCTTCGTAAAGTCTAAAATCAGCGATAGAGAGTATTTCGCTGCTTGTCGCGGGATAGGTAAAGGTTGCGACACCTGCACTAATAGTGATGGATTTCCCTTCGCCATTAAAAGAGTGAGATTCAACTGCCGCGCGAATAGTTTCGGCCAATTGGCTGCATTGGGGGCTAGTGACATTGGGACAGATCACTAAAAAACTCTCGCCTTCCCAACGCACAACCGTATCAGTTCGTCGCGCATGATAGGAGAGCAAGCTACCGACCTCTTTTAGCATCATATCGCCTTCTTCTTGCCCATAGGTATCATTAATACGTTTGAAGTTATCAATATCGAATAATATCACCCCAAATGGCGTGTTTTCTTTCATCGCCAATTCAATGTGATGTTCGAGAATATGATTTCCTTTCAAGCGATTATACAGGCCTGTCATTGCATCAAATTCTGCTCGACGAGCAAGACGCTTGCTATCGGTTATGTCATTAGAAATAGCGAGATAGCTGATGGTGTTGCCTTGTTCATCTTTGTTATGCGTGATGTGTGTATACAACCAAAAATCGTCTCCTTGCGCGGTCTGATTTTGAAATTCGCCTTTCCAGTCTGAGCCGCTATTCAATGTATCCCAGAGGTCATGAAAGTCCTCCGGTTTTGCATCTTTGTGCTGCAAGATAGACACGGATGCTCCCAGTAGCTCTCTTCGCTTGTATCCAGAGAGGTTGATCATGGCTTTATTACAGTCTTTGATCATGCCTTCTTTAGTGGTTTCTATAATGGGGATGTGGCGATCAATGATGGTGGCAAATCGTTCTTTTTCTTTAATATTGGAGCGAAGCTTCATTGCTATTTTTGTTAATGAAGAAGAAAACAAGACTGCGATAGGGAGCGATGCTAAAAGCAGTAAAGCAATAGACTGCAATGCACTGGTTGCGGCTTCTTTATGGAGTGCCTCGACATACCCCGTAGAGGCTCTAGCATAAAGCGTGAGTTGTGCATCGTTAGGGATAAGATCCGTGAGTGTAAAGGTATAAATGTCTTGACTGGGGGAGAGCAATTCACTGCTTACGCGTTCGGCGCGCCGCTGTGTTTCCGTTGACTTATTGATAAACCTGTTGAAGTTGAGTTCACTATCGCTAGAAGCAATAAAGAACCCATCTTTATCAAGTATATAAAGATCTAAGTTGTCATTGCTAACCCAAATGCTGAGCAGATATCTCGCATCCATGTTCGCGATCACATAGCCTGCTCGTCGCGCATTCTCACCGACAGGGACAGGGGTAGCGACGCGCAATGTTGGCCGAATAGGACGCTCCAGAACACCAAACTCCTTGTTGAGGTTGATAGCAGAGTAATAAAACTCTCCATCAGGGGTGCGTAACATTTCGCGCATGTAATTACGATCGGATTTGCTTTGAAGTTGTTCAGGTGGCTCAATTCTGTAATTGTTCTCAGTATTTGGCTGATAAACATCAACAATTTCATTGCCATTGGTGTCTAGGAAGCGAAGCTGGAAGATGCTTGGGTTAGCCTTGGCTAAGCCCAACATATGCGCTTCGAGCTGTGCTTGCGTGACTTCAGATTTAGCGTTGATATATTCGGACAAAAAAGGGCTTGCCGCTAAGCTAGAAACGACTTGCTCTGTGGTACCAACCAACGACTGTGTGGAACTCTCCACACGACCAAATTGAAAATCAATCTGATCACGCAGAACGCTTTGCGACATTTGATTGAGATGATAATAGTTGATCACATTCGTCATGCTGACGATAAAAAGCCCGAAGAAACAGAAGACGGAAAAATACTTATAAAAGGTCAGATCCTTGAAAATTTTGTTCATGCGTCATGGCCCAGCTCGTAAGCACGTATTAGTACAGCATAGCAGGCTTATCTGCCTAATGGAGTGTGCACTGAGACCTCGCATTAGCCCCTGATGATATTTCGAGGTGTAATGCCGGTAGCTATGGCACAAACCCAGCACGAAGCTGGCAATATCGCTGCATTTCGCGTTATCAGGCCTCATCAAAGAAACTCTGTTTGTAAAAGAGTTGTTTCAATGATATTTTCCTGCGGTTATTAAATTTATCAAGCATTCGGGCCAGTGTGCACTGACAAGTGATCGTGTACGCGACAGGCCATCTATACTCTTTTAATCATGTTGTTTTGGAAGGTTTGCTTATGGCGTTTTTAGCGAGCTGCGATACCCAATATCCGCTTACACATCCACACGCGGCGTCTGCGGTGGTCATGGTGCCACCTGCGCACTTTAAATTTAATGCACAAACCAGTGAAGATAATGGTTTTCAGCATGCGCTGGCGTTGCCCGATGAGGAAGTGAAAACTCGCGCCATGGCAGAGTTTAATAATATGGTGATGACGCTACGTCGCCATGGTATTGATGTCGTCGTGATGGAGTATCCAGACTCCGATCCAGCAACGCCTGATGCTGTGTTTCCTAACAACTGGTTTAGTACATTGCCAAGCGGTGAACTGTATCTGTACCCGATGGCATGTCCTAATCGTCAGCTTGAGGTTAAGCCTGAGCGCCTGATGGCGGCCCTTGATAAAGCGGGCTACGCCGTTAACCATGTGCACAAAGTAAAGTGTCACGACAAAGACGAAGCGTTTCTAGAAAGTACGGGTGCGATGGTGATTGATCACCTCAACCAGCGTGTCTATGCCGCGCTTTCTCACCGCTGTGACAGCATTTTGTTAACCGAATGGGCAGCCAAAGTGGGAATGCGCCAAGTTGTCAGCTTTAACACGGCAATGAGCGACGGCAATCCTGTGTATCACACCAATGTGATGATGGCGGTGGGTGAAGCGTTTGCTGTGGTGTGTGACGAGGTCATCGAGCCTGCTCAACGTGAGCTCGTGTGTAATACGCTCGCCGAAGACAAAACCTTGGTTTCAATCAGCGAGGCACAGATGAATCAACTGTGTGGCAATATTTTACAGCTACGCAATCGTCACGGTGAGTCGTTAATTGTGATGTCTCTTTCCGCGTATAGTGCGTTTACTGAAGATCAAAAGCGGACTTTACGTCAATTTGGCAAGCTGGTGCCGATTGATGTAAACACCATTGAAACCGTTGGTGGAGGGAGTGTGCGTTGCATGATGGGTGAAATATTCTTACCTCGGCACCAAACTGTGTAAATTATCGCTATGCGGTTAAAAACGGCGATCATTTGATCGCCCAGATTGCTGACGAACCCC
>NZ_MEBP01000087.1:0-62282 GCF_001722075.1 Salinivibrio sp. SS2
GCATCACCACGCCAATCGCAGGCGATGACATCATCAATGCCGCGGAAAGTGACGAACCACTGACCATCAGTGGTACCACCACCAACGTGGAAAACGGTCAAACCGTGACGGTGACCATCGATGGTGTTGCATACACAGCGGAAGTGACAGACAACGCATGGAGTGTTGAAGTACCGGCTGCTGCTGTAGCGGAGTTCGAAGAAGGCACGGAAAGCATCACGGCGGACGTGAGTGATAAAGCGGGCAACCCAGCACCGCAAGCGAGCCATGACATCACGGTCGATACCGAAGCCCCCAATCCCCCAGTCATCACCAATATTACTGATGACTCAGCGGGTAGTGATTACAGCGATGTCACTATGCACGGTACGGGTGAACCTGGAGCAACCATTTCGATTTACTTCGAAGGTGAGAGTGGAGCGCCTCTTGCTCAAGTCACAGTGGCAGCGGACGGCTCTTGGGCCATTGAGCTCGAGGGTATCGACAACATCGGCACGAACGACAACGTACGTTTAGAAGCCGTACAAAGTGACGATGCGGGCAATCAGAGTGGACCATCAGAGGCAGTGCATTACTGGCACGGTAGTTGGGCGAATGCAAATACTGAAACAGGGGATGATTATGTCCTAACCGGTGAAGGTAACGATACGGTTAATATCATTACCGATGATGCGAACGATCAATTGGTGATTGATGGTGGGGCGGGTACTGATAAAGCTGTGTTCAATACTCGTGTTGATCATTTATCTTTTAGTAAAGACACCAATGGTTATCTCATCGTCGAAAACAGTGATACCGGAGATCGTATTGAGCTTCGTGATTTCGAGACAATCAATATTGATGGTGATGAAAAACATATTGATGAACTCTTCACGCCAACAGTGACTATTAGTGAAGACGCCAACGATGATGGTGTTATCACTGCCAATGAGCTGAATGGTGACGTTGATGTGATTGTCGGTCTGCCTCTTGGGGCCTCTGTGGGCGACACCATTCGTGTCAGCGATGGCACCACGACCAACGAGATCGTGTTGGTCGAGGCCGACATCGACAACGGTAGCGTAGCAACTTCGTTCGATGCCCCGGCGGAAGGTGAAACCCTCACCGTGACTGCAGAACTGGAAGATCAGATCGGCAATACATCAGAACCAGGCAGCGACAGCGCCGTACTCGATACTCAGTATGGTGGTGAAGATGGCGAAGATCCTAGTGATATACGTTTACCTAATATTGTCATCACGGACAGCACGGAGAACGATGGCGATGATATGATCACCAATTCAGAAACGGCTGAAATAACAGTCGATTTTGGTGAAGGGGTTACGGCTGGAGCCAGTACAATTGTCTTGCGAGATAGTTCAGGCAATGATTCAGATGTTGAACTGCAACTGGTCTGGGATCATAACGGTCCACGTATTAACGTCATCAATGGAGAGCTTGACGCAAATGCGCTTACTCTTTCTGGACAGGATGGCCTGTTTACCATCAGTGGTATTGATGTCAGTAATTTACAAGATGGCGGTATTGACGCGTTTGCATCATTTATCGACCAGGATGGTAACGTCGCTACGAATGTAAACGGTAGTCAATGGTTTGATGACTCAGTTGTGAAAAGTTTCGCGCCTGTGATCACCATTGGCTCGGGTGTCAACGTGTCCGAAGAAGGGCTGGATGGTGGGAACGCCGATAGCGCTCCAACGGGCACAGATACGACCAATAGCCCATCGGTATCGGGCGAGTTCGCTGTGACGGGAGGCGTGGGTAATGTGACCGTCGCACTTGCCGGCGGTAGCGGTTTGACCTCTAACGGTGAAGCGGTAGCCTGGACATGGGATGCATCTACAAATCGCTTAATCGGGTATACGAGCACCACAAACCCTGTTGTTTCTATTGCGCTTAATGAGCCTACTCCCGGAAATGAAGTATGGACTTATGACGTCGAGTTGCATGGATCGCTCGATCATTCAGACTCACAGACAGAAGATACACTCGCGCTTCCTATCAATGTTGTTGTGAGTGATGACAACCACACGGGCTTGAGTAAGCCGTTGAGTGTTACTGTTGAGGATGATAGCCCTGAAACGACAGCGGCAGAGGCCATTCCTGTCGAGTTGCAAGACATCCCTGATGTACTTACTGGCAAAGTCTCGTTTACTGGGCAAGGTTCGGGAGATAGTGTCACTTTTGATGATGTTACGGTGACCGCGCTCGGGTTTGCGAATGATTACAACACACAACTTGAATACGATAAGGTGAATCTATCGTCTGATGGTATCGGTGTTGATAGCGGGTCTTCGCCTACTCCTTGGCCATGGCCAAGTAATCCTGACGAACACGGTCACCCGTTATCCAATGAGATCGAATATCGCATCACGGAAACAGGCCAAGGTGTGTCCGAACAGCTCATTTTCTCATTAAATGGCAAAGTGGCTTACGGCGCTCAAATTGAGTTCTCAAAAATGTATGGCGGAGAGCTCGAGTCAGGTATTGTGCGCTTCTATCGTGATGGACAGCTTATTGCTGAAAAGGCATTCACCTCCGATGAAGCCAGTGGTGACTATGCGAAGAACTTTGATATTCAGGAAGGTGGCTTTGACCAAATTACTATTGAGGCCACTGACAATGGAAACCGAAATGGCCCAGATAATAGTGACCTAACCGTCAAGTCGATAACTTTCACCGGCGCATCGGATCAACAAGCGATTGCTGTTGCTGATGGTACATTGCAATACCACGCTGGCGCCGATGGACTCGGCTCTCTCAAGATCACAGGCGTTGAGGATGGATTGCGCACCGCTGAAGGGTTAGCCATTACAACCCGTTCTGATGGTAATAATCGCCTCATTGCAACTGATGAAAACGGTGCATTGGTCTTTGAAGTTCAGTTGACTCCAGCGACAGGAAAATGGGAGTTCTATCAATATCAAGTCGTGCAAACGCCAGAAGGTGATGCTGATATCGACTTCTCATACCAAGTCGTGGATGGCGATGGTGATTCGGCAACCGGTGAGTTTTCTGTTCAGCCAGCAAACGTGCCTGAGCCACAAAATCATTCGATAGAAACCGGTGATGGTGTCGATCAAATTGATATGTTGCAGAGTGCAGACAGTGGTTGGTTAGCATTGAATGTCGGTTTAAGTGGGTCTGAAAAAGTCGTCATTAACGACGAAAGCTTTACTATTGACGGGCCTGAGACGCACCGGATGTCAGAGTTTGTCTCTGACTGGCGGGTGACGGATAATCATGTCATTGATGCCGGAGGTGGCGATGATAATGTCCGTGGTGGTGAAGGTGACGATGTTCTAATCGGTGGTCGTGGCAGCGATATGCTGACCGGCTCTGATGGCGCGGATACTTTCTCTTGGTCGATGGCCGATGTGAACTCACAAAATGGTCATGAATATACCGATACGGTCAGTGACTTCTCCGCAGAAGATACCTTAAACCTGAATGACTTGTTCAAAGGTGATTCTGTTAACGGCGAGTTCAGTCGTTTTAGTGTTACGGTCAGTGACGATAGCGACAATGACGGTACTGTCGATGTGACGTTGAAGTTCGATTATCACAACAGGGCAGATGCTGATCAGACCATTGAGCTGAGCAATGTCAAAATGGAAGGAGGAACGGTCGTGATCAATACGCTAATTGATGGTGAAAGAGGGGCAATAACGATCGATAAACATAACGATGGTTCAATCTCAGTAACGTCAAATCATGATGCACTGGATGATATTCGTATCGATACCGACTGGTAATCCCTACCAGGCAGCGGCTATCATGTCGCTGCCTGCTCATTTTCGGTCAAAAGAGAGACGTAAGTGACTGACCCTTCTAACAATAGTCAAACTGCACAATGGCGAATTGCGCCCGGTGAGCAACCTACAGACGATCCTTTGCTTGATTGCTTAGTGTTATTGACTGAGCACTATGGCACCCCTTGCTCTGGTGATGCGTTGGTCGCGGGCTTACCGATGACTAATGCCTTGCTTACCCCAGACATGTTTCCACAAGCCGCGGGTCGAGCGGGTCTGGCTGCTCGGTTGTCTCGACGTAATCTGGATAATGTCGGCGCGCTCTTATTGCCCTGTGTCCTGTTACTCTCCGATCAAAAAGCCTGTGTATTGCGTGAAATAGATAGTGATGCGGGCACGGCACTTATTCAACTGCCTGAAAATGCAGGGGAAGAGACCATTGCGCTTGAGGCGCTTGAGGCCATGTATGTTGGTTACTGTTTTCTGATTAAACGTCAGTACCGCGGTGATCAATCTGTGGATCTGCATTTGCACGACACTAAGATCCACTGGTTTTGGCAGACGGTAAAAGACGCAGCACCTATCTATCGAGATGCGTTATTAGCCTCCATTTTGGTAAACCTTTTCGCGCTTGTCTCTCCTTTATTTGTCATGAATGTCTATGACAAAGTGGTTCCTAACCTTGCGTTTGAGTCTCTGTGGGTGCTCGCAAGCGGTGCGACGCTAGCGTATTGTTTTGACTTTTTAATGCGAAAACTTCGCTCTTACATGATTGATGTTGCAGGAAAAAAGGTCGACATCATTGTGTCATCTCGTTTATTTGCGCGGCTGATGGGAACCCCTTTGGTCAATCGAGGAGCCAGTGTGGGGGCAACCGCAAAACAGTTGGGTGAGTTTGATGCTGTGCGAGATATGTTGACCTCAGCCACGATTACCACGCTTGTCGATCTTCCCTTTGCGGTATTTTTTATTACAGTGATTTATCTCGTTGCGGGGGACTTAGCGATAGTGCCTGTGCTTGCGGGCTTTATCATATTGGCTTACACCATTTCGGTTCAGCCCAAACTAAAAGCGGCCATCGAAGAGAGCAACAAGTATGCATCAGAGCGACACGGACACTTAATCGAAAGCCTCTCGGCGTTAGAAGGGATTAAGTCCAATGTTGCTGAAGGTATTGTGCAGCGTAGTTGGCAACAAATGACCGCACACACGGCCAACTGGAATTTTAAAGTTAAGCAAATCACCAACAACATCTCTTATACCGCGACATTTGTGACCCAAATGATGGCTATCGCGGTGGTGATTTTAGGGGTGTATCGTGTCGCTGATGGTGATATTTCCATGGGCGGTATTATTGCGGCGGTGATGCTTTCAAGCCGCGCCGTGTCGCCGATGGCACAGATGGCGAGCCTGCTCAGTCGCTGGAATCAAACCAGTTCCTCGCTTCGTCAGCTTAATGCCATGATGGAGCAAGAAGATGAGTTTGCAGAAAAAGGCCATCTCGTTAGTCGCAAACGCTTAAAAGGTGAGATCAGTGCTGACAACTTGGCGTTTAATTACCCTGAATCAGAACGTCCAGCGCTCTATCCATTAAACTTCCGTGTTCAGCCAGGGGAAGTCATTGCGATTTTGGGCAAAAACGGCTCAGGGAAAACCACCTTACTCAAACTATTAGCTGGCCTATTTCAGCCGCAGCAAGGGAGCTTACGCTTTGACGGGGTCGATAGCCGGCAAATACACCCCGCTGATCTACGTCGAAACGTCGGGTATCTCGCACAGGATGTGGCTCTGTTTCATGGCACTATCCGTGAAAACATTATGTTTGGTACGCGGCAAGTGACCGAACACCAATTGATGCGTGCCGTGCAGCTTTCTGGTGTGAGCTTATTTACCGCTCAAGATCATGAAGGGCTAGACAAACAAGTCGGTGAGCGAGGCGAGCGGCTGTCCCGAGGTCAACGCCAAGCGGTCTCCTTAGCAAGAGCTCTGCTCAATGAGCCACCGATGTTGATCATGGATGAGCCGACCGCAAGCCTAGATGCCCATGCCGAAAACCAGTTCATTAAAGCCATGCAAGTGGCGGCGCGTGGGCGAACACTGATCATGGTGACGCATAATATGGCGCTGCTCAAACTGGCTAAGCGTGTGATTGTGATGGATAAAGGGCGCGTGGTCATGGATGGACCCAGAGATCAGGTGCTCAGTAAGCTCAATAAAGGAAATGCATCATGATCAAGCGGTTAATTAAAAAAGACCGTCATACAGATCTAGATATGATCGATGATGTTTATGGTGCGATGATGACAGATGCACCATTGCGTTATCGCGCAGTGGTATGGGGAGCACTCCTGTTGGTCGCGAGTTTTATCGTTTGGGCGTCTTTTGCTGAATTGGATCGCGTCACTCGTGGCAGTGGTAAAGTGATCCCGTCGTCTCATGTTCAGCTGATTCAAAGCTTGGATGGAGGGATCCTTCAGGCCATGTTCGTTGATGAAGGCCAGCTCGTCGAGAAGGGCATGCCGTTGGCTCGAATTGATGATACCCGATTCCGCTCAGATCTTGCCCAACAAGAGCAAGAAGTGGATAGCCTTCGTGCGGCGGTGACTAGGATGTATCACGAACTCGATAGCGTATCACTGTTGCCCGCCAGCCAGCCTTGGCAACAGCAAATTGTGATTGAACCCAGAACGATCACTTTCCCCGATACCCTCACTAGCCGAAAACCCAATTTGGTGGCTCGCCAAAAGTCTGAATATCGCAGCCGATTAGATAGCTTGAGTAACCAGCTAGAGATACAAGCGCGTCAGATTGTCCAAAAAGGCCAAGAGCTTCAAGAAGTCGCTTCAAAGATAAAAACACTCAATAACAGCATGACAATCATGCAGCGTGAGATCAATATCACACGCCCACTGGTCGAAAAGCGCATTGTCTCAGAAGTGGAACTTCTCAAACTCCAGAGACAGATCAATGATATGGAAGGTGAGTTAACAAACCTGAAGCTGTCCCGACCTAAAATCAAAGCAGCGTTGGATGAGGCAATACTAAAACGACGAGAGGCCGCGCTTCAGTTTATCAGTGAAACACGTGGCAAGCTGAGCGAAATGGAAGCACGGCTGTCTCGGTTGACGGAAGCGACCGTTGGTGCGCAAGACAAAGTGGATAAAGCGGTGATCACCTCTCCGGTGAACGGCACGGTAAAGACAGTGCACATCAATACCCTCGGTGGTGTGGTGCAACCCGGTGAAGACGTGATTGAAATTGTCCCCACCGAAGACCAATTATTGGTCGAGGTGAAAATCTTGCCCAAAGATATCGCCTTTTTGCATCCCGGCTTACCTGCTGTCGTAAAAGTCACAGCCTATGACTTTACCCGTTACGGCGGATTGGACGGGACTGTCGAGCACATTAGCGCCGATACAACGCAAGATGAAGAAGGCAACAGTTTTTACTTAGTGAGAATACGTACGGATTCTTCCCATCTCACTAAGAAAGATGGGACACCCATGCCCATCATACCAGGCATGTTAACGTCAGTGGATATTATAACCGGCAAGCGGACGGTGATTGAGTACTTACTTAACCCGATACTGCGAGCAAAAGAAAATGCGCTCCGCGAGCGCTAATTAAAAATAGGAGAAACAACATGCTGCACTTACCACACGTGGTATTTAAAAAGCGTGTGACTGCCATAGCCTTGATGTTAGGGCTAAGTTCGCCTGCTGTTTTATCACAGACACTGGAGCAAGCGGTTGCCCAGTCGCTCGAATCACATCCTCAGATTCGTCAAGCGTTTGCCCGCTATAAAGCCAGTGAGCAAGCCATTGATCAAGCGAAAGCCGGTTATTATCCCAAGCTCGATGCGACGGCTGGGATCGGTTGGGAGCGTACCGACTCCCCCGCGACACGGCGTGATACCACCACCGATGATGAAGTGGATCTAACACGGCGTGAACTGGGTGTCTCTCTTCAGCAAATGCTATTTGACGGTTTTCGTACCCAAAACGAAGTCGATCGTACCCAAAACGAAGCGACGGCGGAGCAGTGGGCAATGGTCGCTACTGCCGAGGATAAAGCCTTAGAGGTCTCTCGCGTTTACCTTGATGTGTTGGTTGCAGATCAAGTAGTGACTTTGGCAGAGAAGAACTTACAAAACCACCAAGAAATCTATGATGCTATTGCGGAGAGCAATGCGGGCGGGTTTGCCAAAGCCAGTGATCTCTCTCAGGTCACTGGGCGTTTAGCGAGAGCCAATGCAAACCTGATGTCAGCTCGTAACAATCTTGCTGATGCACAAAGTCGCTTTACCAAAATGGTTGGCGAGTCTCCAGAAGCATTGCGTCTGCCGATGCCTGATGCTGAGTTGCTGCCGCGCACGCTAGAAGCCATGCTAGATATTGCCCTCGAACAGCACCCACGTATTCATGCTGCGCAATCCGATATTGCGGCGGCCAATGCTGCGCGAGATGGTTCGCGCGCTGCGTATTTGCCGACTTTAAATGTTGAAGTGGCGGCAAATTGGAACGAAAACGTTGGTGGGGAAGATGGGGCGGGTCCGCCTGACGTTGGCCCAGAGAACAATAACGTCCAAGCGATGTTACGCATGCGCTATAACCTGTTTAATGGGGGCGCAGACCGTGCGCGTGAACGGCAAACGGCGTATCAAACCATTGAAGCGCGAGAGATTAATGAAATGACGCATCGGGATGTGATTGAAGGGGCAACCCTCGCTTGGAACGCGCGTACGTACCTTGAGCAGCAACGCGACTTTATGCGTCAACATGTTGAAGCGGCCACCGATACCCGCGATGCTTACCGTGAAGAGTTTCGCCTAAATGCGCGAACATTGTTGGATGTATTGGACTCTCAGAACGAGCTTTTTGAAGCACGTCGTGAATACTTGAGCAAAGAAGCGGATGAGCTTTACGCGCAATACCGAATTTTAAATGCAACCGGTCGTCTTTTGGCGTCATTGCGAGTTGATACTCCTGCCATTTGGAATACTGAGTCACTGAAGCAGGAGGACAGCCAATGAAACAGTTTTATATCGCGGGATTTGCCGTCATGCTTCTTGCCGGCTGCGCACCGCAAGCGGTGGATACAATGCCAACCACCATTGCGCAAAGCCAAGATTTGAGCGACGCCGATTATGATGGTGTGATTTCTGCCCGTGAGCAATGCGAGCAAACGCCAAACGGTGCCTTGGTTGACAACAATGGCTGTCCTGAGCAATTGCAAACCAGTGAGTCGTTTGAGTTAAACGTGCACTTTGACACCGACTCCGCCGATGTGGATGTCTCACAATATGCCGATATCCAAACCTTGGCTGACTTTATGCAGCGCTACCCGAATACTCAGGTGGTGATTGAGGGGCATGCCAGCAAAGTGGGTTCGGCAGAGTACAACCTCGCACTCTCACAACGTCGTGCTCAAGCCATTGCGGACGTATTGACGCGACAGTTTGCGATTCCTGCTGCTCGTATTGAGGCTATCGGCTATGGTGAGACGCGTCCGTTGATTGACCAAGAAAACGACTACGCTAATGAAGTGAACCGAAGAGTGATTGCTCATGTCACTGGTGAGCATGGCTCAACCCATATGCGCTGGACAATTTATTCTTCAGAGCAGACGCCTTAGAGAATGATCTAAAAGAGAAAGCATGACATTACATCAACGTGTTGTCCTGTTTGTTGTCGCCGCCGCTTTGCTAACTGCGTTAGCGACGGCGGCGGTCGCTTTTCAGCTCGGTATAACCCAACTGAAAAATGAACAGCAACAGCAAGTCAGTTTACTCAGTGCAGCGATGGCCGAGGCACTGCCACCCATTATTGAACAAAGCGACAACGAGCGGCTCAACCAGCTCGTGGCGCATTTTATGGCGGCTCCCCAAGTTAAGTCGGTATCGGTGATGCCGATGCTTTCTGGTCAACGACAACTTTGGCAGGCGGATGCAAGAGCGATCGCAACGCCTCGTTGGTTTGTGCATTTATCTGGCATTGAGTCAGCGTCGAAAACAGTATCAGTCAGTAATGGCTGGACTCAATTGGCGAGAGTTACGGTGGAGGTTAGTCCACTCCCTGCCGTTGAGGCGCTTTGGGAACGCATGTCGCAACTGGTGACGCTACTAGCGGCCATGTGTGCGGTGATCCCTTTTGCCGCATCCTTTATGTTTCGGCGCGTGACCACTCCTTTGGCGGAACTGGACACGCGCTTAAACGCGTTAGGGCGAGGTGATTATCAACCCGCTAAGTCGAGAACGCGCGTTAAAGATCTGCAAGCCTTATTGCAGGCCTTTAATCTCGCGGGTCAGCAGGTAGCTCGAGTCCATAAAAGCCAGCAAGAAGAGCTATCGCGTTTACGCGATAAATTGATGATCGATCCCGTCTCTCGTTTACCGAATCGAGGTTACTTCCAACATCAGTTACAAAGTTTTATAAAAGACGATGTAAACTGCACTTTATTGTTAATTGAGACCGAATGGTTATCACGCTTGCGCGCACGGTATGGTTATCAATATCGCGATCAATGCTGGCGGTTGCTGGGTGAAGCCTTAAGTCATGGTGAGTTAGCTGAGAGACACAAACTGGTTGCACGTCTAAGTCACAACGAAGTTGCCATTCTCCTGACCAGTGTTGATGAGGGGGATATTCGTCCTTATCTACAGCGCTTACTGCGTGTGGTTAACCAAGAGCTGGAAAACATTTCCTTGCCCGCGAATCAAGGTTTTCATATTGGTGTAGCTAAAACACAAGACGATGATGCGGCGTCGTTACTGGCCAAAGCGGATAACGCTTTGCAGCAAGCGAAGCGACACGGTGAGGTTTACCATTGGCCTAGTCATGCGAATGCCGATAGTCGAACCCGAGAACAGTGGCGTCACATTTTGCTTGATGCACTCAATAAAAATCCGCTCACCCTTTATGCTCAGCCAGTGAGACATCGTGATAATCAAACCAACTGGCACCAAGAGGTCTATGCCCATTTGTGGGTGGATGAGGCTTGGTTGTCTGCTGGGCAGCTGCTCAATCGTATTGAAATGTACGCGCTGGGTGAAGAATTTGACCGTCATGTGCTGACACGCGCTGATCAGTACATTAAGGCGCATCCAGACTCGGACAAACTTGCCATTAACCTGACGGTAGAGAGTGTGAGAAGTACGGCGTTCCATGACTGGTTAGCTAACTACTTATTAAAAACCTACTTGTCAGATAAGCTCGCGTTCGAGGTTGCGGAGGAAGCGGTGCAGGTCGACATTGCGGCATGCCAAACCCTGTTTAAGATGATCCGAGAGCATGGGTTTGACGTGGGGATTGACCATTTTGGCCGTGATATGGACAACGTGAATTATATCCACGATATTGAGCCCGATTATGTCAAACTCGATATTGGCTTTGGTCAGCCGTCGAGCGATGTGGATGATGTCTTTATCCGTATGCTGATCAATATTGCCGCGGCGCAAGAGATACGCGTCATTGCCACGGGCATTGAGCAATCTGATCAGCACCAATATTTTCATCAACTGGGCTGTCATGGTTACCAAGGCTATATATTGCCACCGGTTCAACTGGACAACCTTTCTCAGTCCGCGTCATTGCCAAGCTGAGCACGCATAATAAGTGCGTCTTCCGTGGTGCCATCCGGGCAGGGGTAATAGCCTGCTCGGCGGCTTATCAGCTCCAATCCCTGTTTTTGATACAGCGCCCGTGCACCACGGTTACTTTGTCGCACTTCTAACCACAAGGTGTTCGCCCCTGCAGCAACGAGTGTCTTTTTTAGCAAGATGAGTAGCTGGTGACCGACGCCTTTACCTTGAAAAGGCCGGTCAACGGCAATGTTTAAAAGCTCTGCTTCGCCAGCGACGCAACGCGTGTAAAAATAACCGATGATCTGATCATCTTGGTTGACTAACGCATAGTGGTGATCGAAGCGCCCCTGAGCCGGTGCAAGCTGTGTCTTGGACCAAGGCGCAATATGCACGGTTTGTTCAATACGTACGATATCGGTCAGATGCTTATCGTCGATGGGCTGAAGCGTGTAATCAGTCATACTGGCAGATCTGACGCCATAAATCGCGTTTTGCCGCAGGGTTATCATGCATCTGTGCCAAGGGGAGAGAGCGGAGTGTACGCACACCGTCAATCACGACTTCCGGCTCGCCAATATACCAACACCAGACCAAGTGGTGATCGCCGAGTGCTGCGAGCGCAGCGTGGGGCAGTTGCCTCGCCTTATCAGCGTCAAGCTTCATACTTTTTAAGATATTGCCAAATAACCACGCATCTTGCTCGCTGAGAGGATCGTCGCAAACCAGCAATAGCTGGCAGTTTTCGGGAAGCTGGATAACTTCCTGTTCACGGCCGTAAAGCTCAGGATGGCGGAGTTGCCAGACGGATAAACCCATGGCTTGTAAACGTTGAATATCGGTCAACATATCGAGTGCTCGTTAAACGGTGGCGGCAGTGAGTTGCTTGTACCACCAATGCTTGTCGGTCGAAATCGGCGCAAATTCAGCATTGGCCGCTTGAGGGCTCGGCGCAATTTTAAGCTGACAATAGCCAAGTTCAAACAAGACGGATTCTGCCTCATCTAAAAGGGGAGCAATCAATTCAGGGTCGGGGCTAAACCAAACCGCGATAAGTTGCGCATTATCCTCGGATTGTGCATCCACGACGGCAATGTGTCCTAGCGTGCTACCCATATCATCCGTAGCGACCAATGACAGCGTGATCAGCCCTTGCTCTCGCCATTGTTGTAACTGATCAGCTTGCTGAGGGTTAGCGAGTGTATCTCGCCACCATTGATCGAGGCGAACCAGATCGGCGGGCGCTTCTGAGCGGATTAACATAGCGAAAGGCCTAGATGACAAATGATGCGGTCAGGATAACGGATTCCCGATCCGGTGCAAGCACTGTGCGAACAAGGTTCCAGTATATCGACGCTCACAGTCTGTATTGTTAAGCAACAAATTGCGCACTTTCGCTGCAAACTCAACACCAATGACTGATTTTGAGCACCTTATCTATTTTTACAGATTGATGTGCGGTATATAGTGTTAAAAGCTTGAACGCTACAGCAGCTCCACATAGAGTGCTACTGACAAGCTAATAAAAAGTGTCTAACATGTGAGACGAATTTTTCGCCACGACACGTTGGTCGGCACCTGTACCGAGGAAGATGTGAGCCATCCATGCCAATTTCGCAGTTAACCGATTGGTTTTACCGCTTAACCGACAGCAGTCCGTTTCTTTTTGCCATTCTCGATAGTGACGATTGTTACCTCTATGCCAATCAGCGATATGCGGATTTAACTGGGGTCTCATTGGATGCCTTGGCGGGGGCGAACGACCGGCAAACGCTCGGGGAACAGTTTTATGCTGCGGTAAAGCCGCATTACGAGTCAGCCCGGCGAGGGAAAAGCACTGAAGGGGAAGTGGTGGTGTCTGATGGCTATCACAGCACCAGTTTTCATTTTAGTGTCGCCCCGCTTAATGAGCATCGAGACAGCAAAGGGCTGCCGTATGTGGTCATTCATGCTGCTGACACATCAGAGCGGCAGGTGCTTGCAAGTGCCCTTGAAGAAGCCGAAGAAAAATTTTACCGCTTGAGTGAGTTGATTGATGATGGCTGCTGTTTGGTAGAAGACGAACTGATCCTCTCTGCAAATCCCATGGCAGTGGAACGCCTAGGTGTTGACAGTACAGACGCCTTATTGGGTGAGTCATTATCGACCTTCCTGCGTCCCGCAGATTCTAATCAATCGCTCGTCGCCATGCTTTCACAGCCTGAAGGCCATCAAAGCACCCCGTGTGTGCTTGCCAACACGGGAACACCCATCGAAGTGTCTTGTGCACCTATTCACATCCTAGGTAAAAACGCGCATATGGTGCGTTTGCATACACAGGCTGTCGTGGCTGAGCCACAGCCTGCGGCGATGATCCATTCGGCGTATACGGATGCGTTGACTGGATTGTATAACCGACATGGCTTTAGTCGTGAGTTGGATGGCTTGATAGCCAGCGATACACCCTTAGCCATGCTGTACCTTGACGTAGATAACTTTAAAAATATCAACGACTCATTAGGTCACCATATTGGCGATCGGGTATTACAAGATATTGCCCAACGCTTACGCCGTTTACTGTCACCAGACACCATTGTGGGTCATCTGGGTGGCGACGAATTCGCAATTATTCTGCCAAAACCGGCGACTGATGATGCGCCTGATCAGCTGGCGGAAAAAGTGGTCTCTGTGATCAGTCAGCCGTTTGAGCTGCACCATTTTAGTAAGTACTTGGCATGTTCTGTCGGGTTGGTGCGCTATCCAGAAGATGGCAAAGATGCACGCAGTTTACTGCAAAATGCCGATACTGCCATGTATGAGGCGAAAGAGCGCGGCCGAAACCGCGTAGTCGCCTATGACGACCAAATGAGCAAAGAAGCTCGGATGCGGCTTTGGCTTGAGATTGAACTGCAAAAAGCATTACAAAATAATGGTCTAGAGGTGTGGTATCAGCCAAAAGTCAACGCGAGCGATTACCGCGTCAACGGGGCGGAAGCCCTGGTGCGTTGGAAGCATCCAGTCGAAGGATATATCAGTCCTGCGCGATTTATTCCGGTCGCAGAGCGGTGTGGCTTGATTGAGCAACTGGGCCGCAATGTGATGCGAGAGGTGTTTCAAAATGTGCGTCGTTGGCGTCTTCATGATGTTTTGCCCGGCCGCGTCGCTATCAACCTTTCTCCGGAGCAGTTTCGTAATCCTAAACTGACCGAGCATATGGAAAAGCTGCTGCGCGCAACCGGCGCAAATCCCGAAGATATCACGTTTGAGCTTACAGAAAGTGCGGTGATGAACGACGATACCCATGCCATGCAAATGCTCAATGCGATCAAAGAGCTGGGTTTTGCTTTGTCTATCGATGATTTCGGAACCGGATATTCCTCGTTATCCTACTTGGCGCGTTTTCCGCTGGATGAATTGAAAATCGATCGCGCGTTTATTCACGATATGGACGCGTTGAGTAAGCAAGTGACCTTGGTGGAAAGCATTATCAACCTTGGGCGGGCCATGGAGATGACGGTGGTAGCAGAAGGGGTAGAAACGCGCCAGCAAGCGTCGGTGCTGACCAATTTAAACTGTGACACCATTCAGGGATATTATTTTCACTCGCCCATGCCGCGGCGAGAATTTGAAAAGCTATTACAAAAAAGTAAGCCCCGTAAGCAGCCACCCCAGACAGTGCCAGCCCCGACAGACTAATCAGATCAAATAACCGCCTCTACAAGGCGGTTATTGGTTTGCGCTATTCGTCGTTTTGCTGAGATTGGTGATAGGCAATACGATTGAGCTCCAGTAGGGCATAGCGGTGTTCGACAAAGGCATACACGTTGCCAGACATGGCCAACTTATACAGTGCAACCGCTTTGTCTTGATTGCCAAGATGTTGATAGTGCTTGGCCAGATAAAAATAGGCCTCGCATAAACGCTCCGCCAGCACTTGGTTATCGCTCGCCTGAGTGGCCAACTGTTCCAGCAATTCTCGCTCGCTTACCTTGCCCAAAAACATCCGCGCCAGTTGCCATCCCCAATCCAGTTGGTCGCTGTTTTCTATCCGCTCGGCTAAATGTGTTTTGGCCGCGTCATCGCCTTTCCAATCGCGTTCCACCAAGTACAGCCAAATCACACGATACGGATCGTCCACGTCGTCTTGGTAATGGGTGAGAAGATCCTGATAGGCGAGGCGGTAGCGTCCACCATAGTAAAGCGCGATACCACGATTGCGCTCGGCATACGTGTGTGTGTTATCTAGCTCTAAGGTAGAGTCAAACGCTTCATATGCGGCATCGTAGTGACCGGTTTGGGTGAAATAGACGCCCAAAATATTAAACACATCGGGTTGATCCGGCTTTAATGAGAGTGACTGATTAAAATCGAGCCGTGCCAGATCGCGCATTCCGAGGCTGTCGTGCAGCAAACCGCGCTCATAGTGGAGTTGGGCGCGCGCATCGTCGCTCAGATCGTCGCGAGCGAGTAGTTGGTCAATACGGGCAAGATGCACTTCCTGTTGCAACGTGGGTTGCAATGGCACGGCCATGGGCGGGAAAGTCCACTGACTGGTGCAGCCTGTGAGTAGTAAAAGGCCTGCAATGACCAGCGACTTCAAAAAAACGGTCATGACGGTGCGTCTCCATATAAAAAAAGGGGGCCACGGCCCCCTTTATAGCATGAATTACAATCAGACTCTAAGCGTCAGTTGCAGGTGCGTCATCGGCAGGTGCAGCGTCAGTGGCTGCCTTATCCGAAGCTGCTTCTTTCATGCTTAGACGGATACGACCTTGACGGTCGATCTCTAGCACTTTCACTTCAACTTCTTGGCCGATTTCGAGGAAGTCAGAGACTTTCTCAACACGCTGATCCGCGATTTGTGAGATGTGTACCAGACCATCTTTACCACCGATCACAGACACGAACGCACCGAAATCAACGATACGCTGGACTTTACCCGTGTAGATGCGGCCCACTTCCACTTCAGCGGTCAAGGCTTCGATACGAGAAATCGCATCTTGTGCCGCCGCGCCGTCAGTTGCAGCGATTTTCACTGTACCGTCGTCATCGATTTCGATTGTGGTGCCGGTTTCTTCGGTTAGCTGACGGATCACTGCGCCACCTTTACCGATCACATCACGGATCTTATCTGGGTTGATGCTGATGGTGTGAATACGTGGAGCAAACTCAGAGATATCATCACGTGCTGAACCAATCGCTTGATCCATCACATCCAAGATATGCAGACGCGCACCTTTTGCTTGGTTCAGGGCGATTTGCATGATCTCTTTGGTGATACCTTCGATTTTGATGTCCATCTGCAGTGCAGTCACACCGTCATCGGTACCCGCGACTTTAAAGTCCATGTCGCCAAGGTGGTCTTCATCACCGAGGATGTCAGAAAGTACGACAAAATCGTCCCCTTCTTTAACCAGACCCATCGCGATACCCGCGACTGATTTTTTCACCGGTACACCGGCGTCCATCAGTGCCAGAGAGGTACCACATACCGACGCCATTGACGATGAGCCGTTTGACTCAGTGATCTCAGAGACCACACGGACGGTGTATGGGAATTCATCTTGGCTTGGCATTACCGCAGCGATACCACGTTTCGCGAGACGGCCATGGCCGATTTCACGACGCTTTGGTGAACCGACAAAACCGGTTTCACCGACACAGTATGGAGGGAAGTTGTAGTGCAGCATAAAGCTGTCCTGACGCTCACCCATGATTGAGTCGATGATCTGTGCATCACGTTGGGTACCCAGTGTAGCGGTCACCAGCGCCTGCGTTTCACCACGCGTGAACAACGCGCTGCCGTGTGTGCGAGGTAGCACACCGGTACGTACGTCTAGCGCGCGAACCATGTCTTTTTCGCGGCCATCGATACGTGGCTCGCCGGCAATGATGCGGCTACGCACGACTTTTTTCTCTAGGTCGCCAAGCATATCGAGGATTTCACGCTCGTCGAGGGTCTCGTCTTGCTCAAGCAGAGCGGCAACCGCCTCTTGCTTCACGTTACCGACTTGCTCATAACGCGCCATTTTTTCAGTGATTTGGTACGCTTGTGCGAGTGGGCCTTGCGCCATTTCCGCGACACGCGCTTGCAGGGCAGCATTCACTTCTGGTGCTTGCCAATCCCACGCTGGGGTGCCAACTTCCGCGGCGAACTCTTTGATAGCGTTGATAGCGACTTGTTGTTGGTCATGACCAAACATTACCGCTTGCAGCATTTGTTCTTCGCTTAGGCGATCGGCTTCAGATTCAACCATCAGCACCGCGCCTTCAGTACCGGCAACCACAAGGTCTAGACGGCTGTTGTCCAGCTCTGCTTCGCTTGGGTTCAATACCAGCTCATCGTTGATATAACCAACACGTGCTGCACCGATTGGGCCATTGAATGGGATACCAGAAATCGCCAGTGCCGCAGAGGTCCCTAGCATGGCAACCACATCTGGGCTAACAGCTGGGTTTACCGATACTACGGTCGCAATCACTTGAACTTCGTTTTTGAACGAGTCAGGGAAAAGCGGACGAATAGGGCGGTCAATCAAACGTGCTGTCAGGGTTTCTGACTCTGAAGGACGACCTTCACGCTTGAAGAAACCGCCTGGGATTTTACCCGCTGCGTAAGTACGCTCTTGGTAGTTCACGGTCAGTGGGAAAAAGCCTTGGCCTTCTGCCGCTTCTTTTTTACCGACGACAGAGACGAATACTGAGGTATCGTCCATGCTTGCCATTACCGCACCGGTGGCTTGGCGAGCCATCACACCGGTTTCCAACGTCACGGTATGGTTGCCGTATTGGAATGTTTTTACGATTGGATTCACAGAATGTTTCCTTGTTGCTGAGGAGATAAATCATCCGATTTATCGAGCTAAATGTAAGCTTTCAGCTGTTCACCATCGCGACTAATGGCAACACACTGAGGGCTTGTCTCGCGGGCGGACGTGCAATGCGTTGTCAATAGCCGCGACCGGATGGTCGACTTCGTTGACTGTGTCACAACTGAAAGTGGCGCTAATTATACACGTGCTTCACCAATAACGACACCACGCTGCGTTCAATTGGCAACATTTGTGATGTGTTTGGCAAGCAATCTTGACCCTAACGAACACAGATAACAGTGCCAAGTCAGATTTGTGAATTGAAGCTGGCTACAAGATCAGCGAAAATACGTTCCCTTTGTGATTAACCCCCTCAGTTGGCGCCTGATTGCCGCCTGAATAAATCAAGAAGATAACTTGCTATGTCTAATACACCGCTGCAACAGGAAGTTGATAAACGACGCACCTTTGCGATTATCTCGCACCCGGATGCGGGTAAAACCACGATTACTGAAAAAGTCCTGCTATTCGGACGTGCGATTCAAACCGCCGGGACGGTCAAAGGGCGCGGCTCTAACCACCATGCAAAATCTGACTGGATGGATATGGAGAAAGAGCGGGGGATATCCGTGACCACGTCGGTGATGCAGTTCCCGTACAATGACTGTTTGGTCAACCTGCTTGATACCCCAGGGCACGAGGATTTCTCGGAAGATACTTATCGAACCCTCACCGCGGTTGACTCCTGTTTGATGGTGATTGACGCAGCAAAAGGTGTTGAGGATCGTACCCGTAAGTTGATGGAAGTTACGCGTTTGCGCGATACCCCGATCATTACCTTTATGAACAAATTGGACCGTGATATTCGCGATCCGATGGAGCTGCTGGATGAAGTAGAAAGTGAGCTCAATATTGCTTGTGCGCCAGTGTCATGGCCAATTGGTTGTGGTAAAGGGTTTAAAGGGGTGTATCACATTCATCGTGATGAAAGCATCTTGTATCAGTCTGGCCAAGGTCACACCATTCAAGAAGCTCGCATCATTAAAGGGTTGGACAACCCTGAACTGGATGAAGCAATTGGTGCAGATATTGCGCAAGACTTACGTGATGAGCTCGAGCTGGTCATGGGCGCGTCGCATGAATTTGATCGCGAGCTGTTTCTCAGTGGCGACTTAACACCGGTCTTTTTTGGTACGGCACTGGGTAACTTTGGTGTCGATCATATGTTGGATGGGTTGACAGCTTGGGCGCCGAAACCGCTCTCTCGTCCAACGCCGGATCGTGTCGTTAATGCCGACGAAGAAAAATTCACCGGCTTCGTCTTTAAGATTCAGGCCAACATGGATCCCCGTCACCGTGACCGAATTGCCTTTGTTCGAGTGGTATCCGGTCAGTACCAGCAAGGTATGAAGTTAAAACATGTGCGCTTGGGCAAACAAATTAATATCTCTGACGCCGTGACCTTTATGGCGGGTGATCGCGCGCGAGCCGAAGATGCTTACGCCGGCGATATTATTGGTTTGCACAATCATGGCACTATCCAAATTGGGGACACCTTTACACAAGGCGAAGATCTTAAGTTTTCTGGGATCCCTAACTTTGCGCCTGAACTGTTCCGCCGCATTCGCTTGCGTGATCCTTTGCGTCAAAAGCAGCTGCTTAAAGGTCTGGTCCAACTATCGGAAGAAGGTGCGGTACAGGTCTTCCGTCCGCTACAATCGAATGATCTTATCGTTGGTGCGGTTGGTGTGCTGCAGTTTGATGTGGTGGTGGCACGCTTGAAAGCGGAATACAACGTTGATGCGATTTATGAGTCCATTAACGTGGCGACTGCACGTTGGGTCGAATGTGAGGATGAGAAAAAACTCGACGACTTCCAGCGTAAAAACCAAGCTAACCTCGCGCTGGATGGTGGTGACAATCTTACCTATATCGCACCGACCATGGTCAACCTCAACCTGACCCAAGAGCGCTTCCCGGACATTCAATTGCGGGCAACGCGTGAGCACTAAGTAAGCGGGTTGATGCCAAAGGCATCGCACTCATGTAGGGGAGCAGGTTCGTTCCCTGCGTGTGAGGGTCAAACCTTCTATAATGCCGTCTGTATAGGGCGGCATTTTACTTTTAAGAGGACAGCGATGAAGATAGCTTTGGCCATCAAAAGGTGGGTAGCGCGTTATGATGCATGGTGCCAACGCATGGGGCTCATTCCTGAGAACCGACGCAGTTGCGTGCCGGTGAAACGCGAATCACATACTCAGATAAATCGCACTGACAAGCATGATTGATACCCATTGTCATTTTGATTTTCCTCCGTTTAATCAAGCGCCCGCGCAATATTGGCAAGCGGCACGTGAGGCGGGCGTTACGCGGATGATAGTGCCCAGCGTGAGTGAAAAAAACTGGCAGGCGGTGTTAGCGTTGACGGAGCGCTTTGCTGGCATCTATGCCGGGCTTGGGCTGCATCCTTGTTTTGTCGACACGCACACCGACTCGAGTCTTGCCGCATTAGAAGACGCGCTGGTATCACGGCCGCTATCTTGCGTGGCGGTGGGCGAAGCGGGTTTAGACTATTTTGTCGCGAATAGCGCAGAGATGAAGCAGCGCCAGCACGCCTTACTGGAAGGGCAGTTATGGCTGGCTCGCCGTTATGACTTACCCATTATTTTGCACAGTCGCCAATCCCATAACCAATTATTGCGTGTGATCAAAGCGTATCCGGGGGTTCGCGGCGTGCTTCATGCGTTTAGTGGCAGCGCGCAGCAAGGCAAGCAATTTATCGATGCGGGTTTGATGTTGGGAGTAGGTGGAACCATTACCTATTCGCGCGCCAATAAGACCCGTCAAGCGATTCAACATTTACCTCTTTCACATCTGTTACTGGAAACCGATGCGCCGGATATGCCTTTGGCAGGATTTCAAGGAAAAGCCAATACCCCAGCACAGGTTTCTCGGGTGGCAGACGTGCTCTGTGAGTTAAAAGACTGTGATAAAGATCGTCTATTGACTGAAACATCAGGCAATGCTGAGCGATTGTTTAGTCTTAAATAAGCCGCTATCGTCTAAAGCCAAACGTTTGCACTCGTATAAGCTCACAAAAGTAGATCAAAGTCATACTTATTGATGCATTTCAGAATAGTTTTACAGCGAACTGTGATTGGAATATTACTTTAATGTGACTTGCATGCGTATAATCCCTCCCCGGAAACCAAATTCCACTTTGTCGAGACGCCAATTTTTATTTTTGAGGATGCCAAAACTATGAGCCTGCTGATGAGCGTGGTAGGGATGATGGTGCTGCTGGGGATTGCAGTCCTTCTCTCCGATAACCGCAAAGCGATTAACCTCCGTACCGTGGGTGGCGCATTCGCTATCCAACTCTTTTTCGGTGCTTTCGTACTGTATGTCGACGTGGGTCGTGACATCTTGTACGGTGCATCACAATACGTTGCCAACGTCATCGCCTATGGTGATGAAGGGATCAGCTTTATCTTCGGTGGGCTGGTTTCTGGCAAAATGTTTGAACTGTTCGGCGGTGGCGGTTTCGTCTTCGCGCTAAAAGTTCTGCCTGTTATCGTCTTCTTCTCATCATTGATCAGCGTACTTTACTACCTAGGTATCATGCAGGTTGTGATCAATGTACTTGGTGGTGGCCTACAGAAAGCACTGGGTACATCACGTGCCGAGTCCATGTCAGCAACCGCTAACATCTTTGTGGGTCAAACTGAAGCGCCATTGGTGATTCGTCCATTCGTACCGCGTATGACCCAATCTGAGCTGTTTGCCGTTATGTGTGGTGGTCTTGCCTCTGTCGCTGGTGGTGTACTGGCCGGTTATGCGTCAATGGGCGTGCCACTTGAGTACCTCATCGCGGCATCCTTTATGGCGGCACCGGGTGGTCTTCTGTTTGCGAAAATCATCAAGCCTGAAACGGAAGAGCCTGTCGAGCAAATGGCAGATGCAACTGCTGAAGGTGTTGATAAGCCAGCGAACGTGATTGACGCGGCCGCAGCGGGTGCATCATCAGGTATGCAACTGGCGTTAAACGTGGGCGCGATGCTACTGGCATTTATCGGCTTGATTGCACTGATTAACGGCATGCTAGGCGGCATCGGTGGCTGGTTCGGTTATCCAGACATCACGCTTGAGCTCATCCTAGGTTATGTCTTCGCTCCACTTGCCTTCTTGATTGGTGTGCCATGGGAAGAAGCCATCGTTGCCGGTTCTTTCATCGGCCAGAAACTGGTTGTGAACGAATTCGTCGCTTACTTGAACTTCACCCAATACCTAGGTGAAAACGGTCAGTTAGTCGCGCAAACAGGTGCACTGATGACGCAGAAAACACAAGCGATCATTTCATTCGCATTGTGTGGCTTTGCAAACTTGTCATCGGTAGCCATCCTGCTGGGTGGTCTGGGTGGCCTTGCGCCAAACCGTCGTCCAGACATTGCACGCTTTGGTATGAAAGCCGTTGCGGCAGGTACGCTATCTAACCTGATGTCCGCAACCATTGCTGGTCTGTTCCTAACCTTGACCATGATGGGTTAATTTCCCCCCAACCATGTGTCATCAAAAACGCCACACAGGAGACTGTGTGGCGTTTTTATTTGTGATGACCATACTTAGTTAGTGCGATATCTATCAACAAAATAAGGAAATACTATGCAGGAAGTCTTACTGGCGCTTGTGGCAGGTTTTTTGGTCGGGGTGTTATTCAGTGCGATTAAACTCCCTATCCCTGCGCCACCGGTTTTATCAGGAATAATGGGAATTGTCGGTGTCTATTTGGGAGGCGTTGGTTACCAGTGGGTGGTGGAGCGTTTCTTTTCTTAATCGGCTAAATGTTCACCATGTTTGCGATTGGTGCTGGTGGGCAACAGTGTGTATTTCAACAGAAACGGTAAAATCTAGTTTTGCTTGGATGGCGTTGGTAAAATAAGTGAACACCGTCATAGTTTGAGGGTGCCACAATCCCTTATTTTCCTCTTATGGTTAGCAACAAGGTGTGGCTAGCCCCAATCTAGAACGTCCAACGGCGGAATACGCAAACACATCACGTTTGCACGCGGCAACAAGGATGGTTGGTTGAAGGCGGCGAGATGTCCAGCCTCAAACTTCAAGGAGCCAAGTCCGCTGAACGGCAACCTGCTAATAGGTTGTTTACACAGTGGCCAACCCATAACTGTTTGGCAAAAGAATGAGGACTGGAGATACCCATGAACGAATTACAAACCGCAGCCCTACGCGCACTGAAATTAATGGATCTAACCACACTGAATGATGATGACACGGATGAAAAAGTGATCGCTTTGTGTCAGAACGCGAAATCACCAGTTGGTAACACGGCTGCGATCTGCATCTATCCACGTTTCATTCCGGTGGCAAAAAAAGCGCTGCGTGAGCAAGGCACTCCTGAGGTGCGCATCGCCACCGTTACTAACTTCCCTCACGGCAATGATGATATCGATATTGCCGTGGCTGAAACCAAGGCGGCCGTTGCCTATGGCGCCGATGAAGTTGACGTTGTTTTCCCCTATCGTGCATTGATGGCGGGTAACGAAGAGATCGGTTTTGAATTGGTCAAACAATGCAAAGCTGCCTGTGGCGATCAAGCGCTGCTAAAAGTCATCATCGAAAGCGGTGAACTGAAAACAGATGCGCTTATCAAGCGTGCGTCTGAAATCTCAATTGATGCGGGCGCTGACTTTATCAAAACCTCGACCGGTAAAGTGGCGGTGAATGCCACGCCAGAAGCGGCAGAAATTATGCTGAACGTGATTAAAGACAAAGGTGTCGCGGATAAAGTGGGCTTTAAGCCAGCCGGTGGCGTACGCACTGCTGAGGATGCGCAGCAATACCTCGCGATGGCGGATCGTATCTTGGGCGAGAGCTGGGCAGACAGCCGTCACTATCGCTTTGGCGCCTCAAGCTTGTTAGCGAACTTATTACATACGCTGGGTGAAGGTGAAAAAGCAGCGCAAGGCGGCTACTAATCCTTAGTGATGAGATTCGCAGGGCAAGTGGCTGCTTGCCCTGTCTTGCCGGTAAGGAGGATGGATGATCTTACCTCAGGAAATTATTCGTAAGAAACGTGACAACATCGCGTTAAGCAAAGAAGAAATTTATACCTTTATCCAAGGGGTGGCCGACGAGTCGGTCTCAGAGGGGCAAATTGCCGCCTTTGCGATGGCGATTTACTTCAACGACATGACCATGGATGAGCGTGTTGCTCTGACGTGTGCAATGCGCGACTCGGGAATGACCATCGATTGGTCACATATGAATTTTGATGGTCCCGTGGTGGATAAACATTCGACCGGTGGTGTTGGTGATGTGACCTCATTAATGCTTGGCCCTATGGTAGCAGCATGTGGCGGTTATGTGCCCATGATTTCCGGCCGAGGTTTAGGACACACGGGGGGAACGCTAGATAAACTGGAATCGATTCCCGGCTATAACATCATGCCGAGCAACCAAGTGTTTGGTGATGTCACACGCGATGCTGGCGTTGCGATTATCGGGCAAACCGGCTCTTTGGCGCCAGCGGATAAACGCGTTTATGCGACCCGCGATGTCACGGCAACCGTGGACAACATTTCTCTGATCACCGCTTCTATCTTGTCAAAAAAACTGGCGGCAGGGTTAGATGCATTGGTGATGGATGTCAAAGTGGGGTCGGGGGCATTTATGCCCACGTATGAAGATTCCGAGGCGCTTGCCAAATCGATTGTGGCGGTTGCCAATGGCGCAGGTACGAAAACGAGCGCTTTGTTAACCGATATGAACCAAGTATTGGCATCCTCTGCCGGCAATGCGCTAGAAGTCAAAGAAGCGGTTGATTTTCTGACCGGTCGATACCGCAATCCACGCTTGTACAATGTCACTATGGCACTGTGTGCGGATATGCTGGTGATTAGCGGGCTTGCAGACGATGTGAACAGCGCAAAACAGAAACTGGATGAAGCACTAGACAGTGGCCGTGCGGCTGAGTGCTTTGCCAAAATGGTGGCTGGACTGGGTGGTCCGCGTGACTTTGTCGAGTCGCCGGAGCGCTATCTCTCTACCGCCGCTATCATTAAGCCAGTCTACGCGACGGATTCAGGTATAGTCAGTGCCATGGATACCCGAGCATTGGGCATGGCTATGGTAGAAATAGGTGGCGGCCGTCGGGTTGCTAGCGATAAAATTGATTATGCCGTTGGGCTGAACGAAATGATTCGTCTGGGGCAACACGTGGACGGGCAAACACCGCTCGCCATGCTCCATGCTCAAACTGAAGAGCAATGGCAACAAGCGGCGAATGCGGTGCGAGCCGCAGTAAAAGTGGCTGATACGGCGCCAAGTACGACGCCAGACGTTTACCGTCGCATCAGCCTAGAAGACGTCTAACGGAGGCGATCATGAAACGCGCAATAGTATTAGTTTTAGATTCATTTGGTATTGGTGCCACTGAAGACGCAGTTAAATTCGGTGACCAAGGTGCTAATACCTTGGGCCACATTGCTCAAGCGTGTGCCAAAGGCGAAGCGGATAATGCCGACCGCAGCGGCCCGCTTTCATTGCCAAACCTGACCAAATTAGGTCTAGGTAAGGCATGTGAAGAATCATCGGGTTACTTCCCTGAAGGGCTAGATGCCAACGCAGAGATCATCGGTGCCTATGCGCACGCGAAAGAGTTGTCATCTGGCAAAGACACCCCGTCTGGCCACTGGGAAATTGCCGGTGTCCCCGTGCTATTTGATTGGGGTTACTTCACTGACCAGACCAATAGCTTCCCGCAAGCGCTGCTGGATCGTATTGTCGAGCGTGCCAAGCTGCCGGGCTATTTGGGTAACTGTCATGCGTCAGGCACTCAAGTGCTGGACGATTTGGGCGAAGAGCACATGAAAACCGGTAAGCCGATTTTCTACACCTCTGCAGATTCTGTGTTCCAAATCGCATGTCACGAGGAAACCTACGGCCTCGATAACCTGTACGAGCTTTGCCAAATCGTGCGTGAAGAGCTGGAAGACTACAACATTGGTCGTGTGATTGCGCGTCCATTTGTGGGCCCAGGCAAAGGCCAATTTGAGCGTACGGGTAACCGTCGTGATTTGTCAGTTGAGCCACCATCGGCCACGGTATTGCAAAAAATCGTGGACGAGAAAGGCGGTGACGTGATTTCGATTGGTAAGATTGCTGACATCTACGCCCATTGCGGGATCACCAAAAAGATCAAAGCGACAGGCCTTGAAGCGCTGTTTGACGCGACCAAAGACGCGATCAAAGATGCGGGTGATAACAGCTTAGTCTTTACCAACTTTGTTGATTTTGACTCTGCATATGGTCACCGCCGTAATGTGGCTGGTTACGCTGCGGCCTTGGAATACTTCGATGCGCGTTTGCCAGAAATCATGGCCATGCTGGAAGAAGATGATGTTTTGATCCTCACTGCCGACCACGGCTGTGATCCGACTTGGCCGGGCACTGACCATACCCGTGAGCACATTCCTGCTCTGGTTTATGGCAGCAAGGTACCTGCGGGGTCATTAGGTCGCCGTGAAACCTTTGCCGATATTGGCCAATCACTGGCGGCTTATTTTGGCACGTCGCCGATGGACTATGGACAATCCTTCCTGTAAGGATAAAGGATTCATGCATCAAAGAGATGGCTTTGGCCATCTCTTTTTTTATGAGTGAGGTTTGAGGCGCCCTCGTGTGTATCTGAGTTGGGTTACCAAGGAAGCAATGAGGTTTGGCTGTCGCGACGCTTAAGCATGCCAACCAGCAATGCTCCCAACAGAATCGCAAGTACTAGCAGGGTGCGAAACTGATTCATGTTCTCTTGCAATTGGTGATGGGCTTTTTCTGTGACCGCCTGATGTTCTAGCGTGAGGCGGAGAAAGCCTGCTACATCGCCCTCTCGGCTAATGGGGGCCATGAGTTGCTGACGGCCGCGGCTTTCTAACCCAAGCGGTGTGGTTAATCCAACCGCCGTTTCGAGTGGCAGGGCATTAGCCGAGTGCACCACGGCCTGACCGTTTAGGCGGTAGAAACTCGCATCGCGGATCAGAGGCTCTTTGACCAAGGCGTCGGCCATCGTTTGTAATGGCTGATAGTTCTTATCCACCAAGGCGTCGTAGGCTTGTGCGCCAATCTGACGGGTCATCAGTTGTGCCAGTTCATCCGTTTGTTGGTAGAGCGCTTGATATTGGCGCTGGCTTAATGTCGTGCTGTAAAGCATCAACGCCGCAATTGCAGCGATCGCACTGAACAAGATCCCCCATTTCACCACGCGTCGCAGTGCTTGTCGCGAAACCGTAAACATAGCCACCTCAAAAGCTAAACCGCCAGAATAAATTGCACTGGAGCTCAGTGCTGGTTTTATGGTATCACAGCCTCAATACGATTCATTCACTATTCAATCGACGGCTTCGGCCGCAAGGACGCCTACAACCATGGACGCGACGCCTTTTAAAATTTACCGCACCCCAACGCTTTATCAACGTTTCCCATCGTTGTCGACCTATAGTCGCTATACCCGACGTCAAGGTGGATGGGTGCTCCTTGGTGAGCTGGTAGATCCGCGCCAGCTTGATGATATTGCTTTTTTTACTGGCGAAGCGGTGACACCGATTGATGGCTGGCGGGTAGGGCCTTATGAAGTCTTATTAATGGCGGGGCCATTAACCGATGCGCATCAAACCATTGTCCATTTGCTTGGCCTAGATTGTGCGGACGTGCACGGTCTGCCAGATCTCAGTCAGCCGGGTCTTGCGGTATTCGATATGGATTCAACCGCGATTCAAATCGAATGTATTGATGAAATAGCTGCGTTGGCGGGGGTTGGGGATGCGGTCTCCGCGGTGACAGAACGTGCCATGCTGGGTGAATTAGACTTTGAAGCCAGTTTACGCGAGCGTGTTGCCGCGTTGAAAGGCGCGGACAGCCAAATCCTAGCGTCAGTGAAATCCACGTTGCCTTTGATGCCGGATATGGCGCGTTTAGTCGCCAGTTTGCGTGCGCATGGCTGGAAGGTGGCAATTGCTTCTGGTGGCTTTACCTATTTCTCTGATCACCTTAAAGACACGCTGTCACTGGATTATGCTGAGTCCAACCAACTCTCGATAGCGCACGGAAAGCTAACGGGAGAAGTGGAAGGGCGGGTGGTCGATGCCCAGCGAAAGGCAGACGTGCTGACGATGCTGGCACAAAAATATGATATTGCAGCAGAAAATACCCTTGCGGTCGGAGATGGTGCCAACGATTTACCCATGATGAACGCCGCCGGGCTTGGTGTTGCCTACCATGCCAAGCCGATGGTCAACGCCCAAGCGCAAGCGGCGGTGAAACACACTTGGTTAGGCGGTGTGCTTTGTATCCTGTCGGCAAGCTTGCGCGAGGGACGTATCAGTTGGCAGACCCGCTAACAGCCAAGGCGCATCAGCACCTCATCGGTGACATCGACCAGCTCGCCATACGCGCACAGTGCGGCAAACTCATCCTCGAGCTGGCGCGCTTTATGGGTATCGCGTTGTAACAATGCCGCGAGTTTTTCGGGATTGATTTCTTGTTCCGCATGAGCAAGCGGCGCCATGCGGTTGCGCAGTACGGCAAATAGCCCACCGCGCTGAGCCAGCTCAATAAACTTGCGGCGGGCATCGTCGGACTCAAACTCGCTATCCGCGAAGGTATGCACTCTGCGTACGATTTCATCTTGCATGTCCATCCAGACATAGTATTCGCGGATCAGTTCTTTTTGCGGTTGAGACAGGCGGGAAACCTCATGCGTGCGCGTATGAATTTTGTCGCCAAACAAGGGGTAGAAGGAAATCTGTCGCCCTCCACCGGCGCGCTCGAGTAATCGGTGTAACCGGCTCGGTGGTAGGTTAATGCCGACCGCGGATACCGAGAGTACGCCATTGTCTCGGCGTATAAAGTAAGGCTGCACGGTGAGCCGGGTCAGCAATAATTGGTGCATGGCTCGCACCAGTGGCGGATCGGGTAAGATCTCATCCAACACGGTGAGTTTTTCTTGGTTGTGCTCAATCAAACGGCGTAAGTATTGGCGTCGGCGAGTATTCGGGGCTTCGTTGACCAGCTTTAGCTGGATATTATTGCGTTTAGGGCTGACTCGGATAACCTGATAAGGCATATCTACCAAAGGCGCGCGGCGGTCTATTTTCACAAAGGCATCGAGAGAGACAGAGATCAGATCGTCTTTTGCCCCTTGAAAGGGCTGCTTGAGTGCAACATTCAGTCCGCCCGAGGAAAAATCTAACAGCGCGCCTTCCATAAACCCCTGTTCAGCATGCACCAAAGAGACCTTAGAGCGGTATTGATAACGTGGCTCACGGCGCTGCGGCTGCATATCGGAGGAAATTAAGCTGGCTTGGCTCACAGGATTACGCTCATGTAAAAAGCGGCGCAGTGCTTGGCTCGAGCGTTCGGGTTTGGGGTGACTTAAATAGGCCTGCTGCGCATCATGATGTGTTACATCCTGTACCAGTGCTACATGCGTCAACGTCTTCAACTTGTTGAGCCAGTCTGGCGATACATCCTGCAGTCGTTCGATATCGGCAGCCGTGATGGCTGACATGGTCACTTTAAACGCCCGCCAAGATGTCCGCTTGGCCCCTAATTTCCAAAACAGCTGGCGTTCTTCCACACTCATCTCACTCGGAGAGGCTGAGTAGAAAAATCGACGCTTATTCTTTTCAACATAAAAACAGTAAAGCAGCAGTTGGCTATTGGCCGCCCCTTCGACTTGTAATAATGAAAGGCGTTGTGGGTCGAAAAGGTGATTGATCACTGGCTGGTTGCGTTCATCATGCCAGTAATCCCAAAGGCTGTGGTTTTGCCGCGTTTTAAGCACGTACGCCATTTTATCTTGCGCAAAATAGAGCGGCAGTACGCTGGTGTGATGCAAAAAAGATTGTTCATAGCTTTGCAGCTTGAGGGTCAGCAGTTTATCTTCCCCGTCTTGTTTCCCGCGAAAGTCTGGCGATGCCATCTCTGACTCCAATGCCCGTTTGATGGCGTCACTGCTGGTATCAAGACGCAGGCGTAACCAAGCATTGCTCGTACTATCATTGTTTTGGTCCACACCAATAATGCGGTAGCTCAAGCCATCTTCAAGATCGGGGTCGAGATACTTCTTTGCTAACGCCGCAAACCGGACAGTGACTTCTGAGCTTGGAGGGTAGTCAAAGGCGGCGGGGACGCGCACGCGGCAGCCTGAGTTTGATAAGTCGCTGGTGGTCCCGTGAACTTCCTGACCCGACTGCAAGGTGATCAAGACTTGCGTAGCATAGTGAATGCGACTTTCGCTGCGTGATAGATAGCTGCCAAAGGTCAGCTTCTCGGGTAATAACGCCGTTTGAGCACTATCGGTGACTGGGCCTTGCCCTTTTTGCTGGCTCTGCTTCGCTTTCTCGTGTTGGACGCGAAAGTTATTTGGGGTGTTGTGCAGATCTTCCCATAACCCTTGGGTCAGTTGTCCATTATAAAGTGGCAAGCGCTCGTAGTAATAGTTAATGGCAACATCGTCCAACCAATGCTTCTTGCCATGCAAGTCATATTCGTGACATTCGCCATCGACTTTTCCACGCAAATCAATGGTGCGATTGCACGGCGCCATCAGCCGCCTGATCTCCATTTTGATCAGCAGCTTGGCAGAGTTCGGCTCGTTAGCCGTTAGCTTGTCGAGCAGCACCTCAAATTTTGGGGTTTGGGAAAGAGGAAGCAGTTGCTCAATCAGTCCCTGGTAATCATCCTGCTTCATGGCAAAGTCTGTTAAAGTATTGGCCTGCTTTTGTAGCGGCACGCTATCAAAAAAGTTTGGGAATAATTAATAAGATAGCAATCATTTTGTGAATTAGCTGACATCATACGTATTGGAGTGCGAATGGCAAAAACAAAACGGGCCTACGTGTGCAATGACTGTGGCGCTGATTTTCCCCGCTGGCAAGGGCAATGCTCAGCGTGCGGTGCGTGGAATACCATCACAGAAGTACGCCTTGCCGCGTCCCCTCAAGTCGCGCGCAATGAAAAATATGCCGGCTACGCGGGGAGTGCGGAAGGTAAAGTACAGACGTTGCAAGAGATTGACTTGCAAGAAGTGCCACGCCTGAGCAGTGGTTTTAAAGAGCTAGACCGTGTCCTAGGTGGTGGGATTGTGCCTGGCGCGGCCATTTTGATTGGGGGCAACCCGGGCGCCGGTAAAAGTACCTTGCTATTGCAAACCATGGTGGGCTTAGCGCAGCACTTACCGACGCTATACATCACTGGTGAAGAGTCACTCCAACAGGTTGCGATGCGTGCTGACCGACTTGGGCTTCCCAAAGACAAACTCAAGCTGTTATCCGAAACCAGCGTTGAAACCATTTGTCAGGTCGCTAAGAAAGAGCAACCTAAAATCATGGTTATCGACTCCATTCAAGTCATGCATGTCGGTGATGTGCAATCGGCACCGGGTAGCGTGTCTCAAGTACGCGAGTCAGCGGCCGCCTTAACGCGCTACGCGAAACAGCACAATGTGGCGATATTTATGGTCGGCCATGTGACCAAAGACGGCACCTTGGCTGGGCCGAAAGTGCTCGAGCACTGTATTGACTGTTCGATTCTACTCGATGGTTCAAGTGATAGTCGCTTTAGAACCTTACGCAGCCACAAAAATCGCTTTGGGGCGGTGAATGAATTGGGTGTGTTTGCGATGACCGGGCAAGGGCTGAAAGAAGTCAGCAACCCTTCGGCGATTTTTCTTTCGCGTGGCGAGGAGCAGACATCGGGAAGCTCGGTGATGGTGGTATGGGAAGGGACCCGCCCTTTGTTGGTAGAGCTACAAGCGCTGGTCGACTATTCGCAGCTAGCTAATCCTCGTCGTGTCGCGGTGGGTTTAGAACAAAACCGACTGGCGTTATTGTTGGCGGTGTTGCACAAGCATGGTGGGCTACAAATGTCGGATCAAGACGTGTTCGTCAATGTGGTGGGTGGCGTCAAAGTGACCGAAACCAGTGCCGACCTCGCTTTGTTGTTGGCGCTGATCTCTAGTTTCCGCGATCGACCTTTACCCCGCGATTTGGTGGTCTTTGGCGAAGTGGGCTTGGCCGGTGAAATTCGCCCTGTGCCGAGTGGTCAAGAGCGCTTGATGGAAGCGGCGAAACACGGCTTTAAAAAAGCGGTCGTCCCGAAAGCGAATATGCCAAAGCAGCCGCTTGAGGGCATGCAAGTCTTTGGGGTAAGCAAGCTGTCTGATGCATTGGATGTGTTAGAAGACCTCTAACCGCTGTGATAAACAACAAAGCTCACGTGTCTTGCTATGCAGGCGCCGATCTCTGTGAGCTTTGTTGAGTGACTACATCGAGACGTTGGTAGGCGTCACGTCTAAATCCGCCTCGCGCTGTTGCGCGGTACTTAGCGGTGGCTCAGGGTCGGGCATATTGGCGACCTGAACCTGAGTTTCTACCAAGTTTTCTACCACTGAAACTAAATGGCCCCAACCCACACGTTTTTCTTTTTCCAGCAAGGTATCAAAGTTCTCAGCACTCCATTTAATAAAGCGGCGCGGGTCCAGCGCGCGTCCCAAAAAACGGACTTCATAGTGTAAGTGAGGGCCTGTCGATAACCCTGTGTTGCCGGACCAAGCAATCAGATCGCCTTTTTTCACGAACTGACCACTGCGCACATTGAATTTATCAAGGTGTGCGTACAAGGTCATAAAGCCGAAAGCATGGTCGATTTTGACAAAGTTGCCATAGCCTTTTTTGCGACTCGGGCGTACGTATTCCACCACGCCATCAGCAGGCGCATAAACAGGCGTGCCCTTATCTGCGGTCAAATCTAATCCCATATGAAATTTGGCTTTGCCGGTGACTGGGTGTGTGCGTGAACCAAATCCGGATGAGCGCCGATAACTTTCAATCGGTTTGCCGTTGGGGATGAGCTGCAACATGGTGTACCGCACTGCAGAGTTAATGGCCGCGACGTCTAAACGGTGAGTGAGTGAGGCGTCTTTAGCGACCGAGTTTAACCCCAGCATATCTTCGACGGTCACCACGCGTTGCGTGAGCGCAGTAAGCTCAACGTCTTTATTTTCAATGGTTGCGGTTAACTCATCCCGTTTTTGTTGCAGGACCGCTAATTCCGCATTCAGCGCCGCCCGTTCATCCCGTAAACGTTCCACGGCGGCTTCGGCCTCTGTTGAGCGTGCAGAGAGAAAGTACAAGCTGGCAAAGGTGACGGTAAGCAGTGCGAGCAACACAAGCGCGAGCGTCTGCACCACCTTTTTACGAGTGGGGCAGAGGGTGAAGTGCTTCACGCCATTGGGGTGCGTGACGGCGATATGAATGTGATCTGTCATGACTGGCTACTGCTGGCCTGCATTAAATACCGTCCATGACCGCGCGGGCACTAAGCTTGTGGCTCCGCCATATGGTCAGTCAGTTGTGCGAGCTCGCGATGGAGAAGTTCATCGTTGCCGACGTTAAGTTCAACGAGCCTTTTTAAATGACTGGCACTATCAATGTCAATGTGATCGATATAAAGATGTAAGTAATTCGCGCAGTTGTTCACGAGAATGCACTCCATGTCTAATTCTATCTCTGAATCATGGAGAAAAAAGACCAAGTCGAACTCTTTACGCTCAGGGTCAGATTCCCAATTGTTGGGCAAACTGAGTAGCACGCCTTTTAGGGATAAATCGAGTACGTGTGCGTGCCATTCACGACCATCCTGTTTGAGTATCGCGGGAGCACGATACATCACGCGGGAATATTTTCTACGCTCTGACATGACAGCATCTCCTATAGATGTCTGTTTTCAGTGTAGGCAATGGGGTGCAGATGGCACGGGAATTAGACGTTTTGTCTCACTTTTGCAACGTTTGGTTACCTTTATTGCGCTATGTACCGGAGACAATACGGTTTAGGACGCATAAAAAGCCCCGCTGAGGGCTGAGGTGCTAGAAAACCACCTCAGTCCGCCCAGCAGGGCTGTCGTGCGGCGATTACTTGGCGACGCGCTTGTACTTGATGCGGTGCGGCTCAGCGGCTTGCGCCCCTAAGGTTTTCTTCAACCAATCGGTGTATTCAGCAAAGTTACCTTCGAAGAAGTTCACTTGGCCTTCGTCACGATAGTCAAGAATATGGGTTGCAATACGGTCTAAGAACCAGCGGTCGTGCGAGATCACCATGGCACAGCCTGGGAATTCAAGCAGGGCTTCTTCGAGTGCACGCAAGGTTTCTACGTCTAGGTCGTTAGTCGGTTCGTCGAGAAGGAGTACGTTACCGCCTGCTTTAAGCAGTTTGGCAAGGTGGACACGGTTACGCTCACCACCGGAAAGCTCACCGATGCGTTTTTGCTGATCGCTCCCTTTAAAGTTGAAACGTGACACATAGGCGCGCGCTGGCAACTCAAAGTTGTTAATGCGAATGATGTCCGCCCCTTCTGAGATCTCGTCGTAGACAGTGTTATTGTCATCCATGCTGTCACGGAACTGATCCACCGATGCCAATTGGACGGTGTCACCCACTTCCACGGTGCCTGAGTCTGGTTGCTCAGTGCCACTTAGCATCTTAAACAGCGTCGATTTACCCGCACCGTTTGGACCGATAATACCGACGATGGCCCCTTTAGGCACACTGAACGACAGATCGTCAATCAAGACACGATCCCCAAAGGATTTGGTGAGGTTGTTCACCTCAATGACCTTGTCGCCTAAGCGTGGACCCGGCGGGATAAACAGCTCATTGGTCTCGTTACGGCGTTGATAATCTGACGTATTAAGCTCTTCGAAACGCGCCATACGCGCTTTAGATTTGGCCTGACGTCCTTTTGGATTCTGACGAACCCACTCGAGCTCTTTCTCGATGGTTTTTTGACGTGCTTTTTCTTGTGACGCTTCTTGCTTCAAGCGAACGTCTTTCTGTTCCAGCCAAGAGGTATAGTTACCTTCCCAAGGAATACCTTCACCACGGTCAAGCTCCAGAATCCAGCCAGCAGCGTTATCCAAGAAGTAGCGGTCGTGGGTAATCGCCACCACAGTGCCGGTGTAATCGACCAAGAAGTGCTCAAGCCATGCAATAGATTCGGCATCCAAGTGGTTGGTTGGCTCATCAAGAAGCAGCATATCTGGTTTCTCAAGGAGCAAGCGACAAATGGCGACACGACGGCGCTCACCACCCGAAAGGTGCTTAATTTGTGCATCCCACTCAGGGAGGCGCAAGGCATCAGCGGCGCGCTCAAGGGCGTTGTCGAGGTTGTGACCGTCTTTTGCTTGGATCAAGGCTTCCAGTTCGCCTTGCTCTTGCGCCAAGGCGTCAAAATCTGCATCTGGATCAGCGTAAGCCGCGTAAACTGCATCGAGTCGGTTCAATGCGTCTTTAACATCGGCAACCGCTTCTTCGACGGTTTCACGAACCGTTTTGTCTTCGTCCAATACCGGCTCTTGGGGCAGATAACCCACTTTTAAGCCCGGTTGCGCACGGGCTTCACCCTCAATGTCGGTATCGATACCGGCCATGATGCGCAATAGGGTCGATTTACCCGCACCGTTTAGACCCAATACACCGATCTTGGCGCCTGGGAAGAAACATAGAGAAATATCTTTCAGAATTTGGCGCTTAGGTGGCACGATCTTGCTCACCCGCGACATGGTATATACGTACTCAGCCATTTCTGCTCGCGTTAATAGTTGTGGAGTGAAAGACGCTATTCTAACGTTAACTTTGCCAAGTTTAACAGTGATCGTCATATTCAGGCGTTAACATCGAGGGAATTTGCCTGCCAGGCTGTTGTCTACTCGATGTTAGGAACACAGGAGCAACCGTTGACATGGAATTACTCACTGCCTTCTCCCGGCCATATGGCGCAGCGTATCGTCTCGCTGTCGCCTGTGTCCGTGCTTTCTCACGCCCTTTAGTGTCAGGCGTATTAGTGACATCCAGCTTTGCCGCGCCGGCGGTGTTGGCCTCTGCTACCCCCGACGGCACCGAATTAACGCCGCAACAGCGCCAATATGAAGCTGCAATCGACGCCATCGAGCGTGGTGATCTCAAACGCTTTCGCACCCTAAAGGGCCAGCTTCGCGATTATCCGCTTTATCCCTATTTGGACTATCGTGACTTTACTCGCAATTTGTCATTAAAGTCGCACAAGTCGGTCACTAACTTTATCAACCGCTACAATTCGTTGCCTTTTGTAAACAGTTTGCGGGCCGACTATTTGTCCTTGCTTGCCGATCGAGGGGAATGGAAAACCTTGGTGTCTTTCCAGACAGATGTCCCGCGTGGTGAGCGTTATCAGTGCCAGTACTATTACGCCCACAGTCAGGCTGGTAACCGCGCATTAGCACGCAGTGGGGCGAAATCGCTTTATCTCTCGGGTCAGTCGGTAGACAGCGCTTGCGATCCCTTATTTGGCTTTTTATCCCAGCAAAAACTCTTAACCGGTGAGCTGATCTTACAGCGGATGCTATTGACCTTTGAAGCACGTAACCGCAGCCTGATGCGGTATTTAAATCGTCAACTACCGGCGTCTTATCAGCCACAAGGCGAGCAGGTACTGGCGCTTTATGATGAGCCTGAGAACGTCGCTGATTTTTCCAAGCGCAGTAAGGTGACGCCTTTTAACCAAAAGCTAACTCGACTGGCATTTGAGCGCTTGTCGCGCAAAGACGAAGCGCAAGCCATTCGCCAGTTTCGTCGGACGGTCGAAGGGCAGCATTACGATAAGCGTGAACGCCAAGAGATTGCCGATTATCTGATCAGCCAATTGATGAATGATGACGAGCCTGCCCTCTCAGGGTGGCGTGATCGCATGCTGCGCAATACCCACAACGATGGCTTGATTGAGCGACGCTTTCGATTGGCGTTATTGGATAATGATTGGCACGCGCTCAATGCGTGGCTGTCGCTACTCAGTGATACCGAGAAGCAATCGCTGAAGTGGCGCTATTGGGATGCGCGCATTCAGCTCGAGTTAGGGGATAGTGAGCAAGCTAATCGTGCCTTCGCCAATATGGTGGGAGAGCGTAACTTCTACAGTGTCGCCGCGGCGCAGCATTTAGATCAAGCTATTCATATTCCTTCCCGAACAGCGGTACTCAAAGAAGAAGGGCTGATGCCAGTGAAAGATGTGTTAGCGCGAGTGGACGAGCTAATTGCGCTGAACAAAATCTATGCCGCGAAACGTGAATGGTATTACGTCCTCAACCGTGCCAGTGACGCGCAAATTGCGTTATTGGCGGCATACGCCAGTAAAAATCACTGGTATCACTTGGCGGTGCAGGCAACGATCGCAGGAAAAATGTGGGATCACTTATCGCTGCGTTTCCCGCTTGCTCATCAGTGGTGGTTTGAGTTTTTCAGCCGTGAGCGAGGGGTGGATAAAACCACGTTAATGGCGTTGTCGCGGCAAGAGAGTGCCTTCTTTACTCACGCGGTGTCTCATGTTGGCGCGCGGGGCTTAATGCAGCTTATGCCGCGGACGGCGCGAGAAACATCGCGGGAGCTTGGTTATGACTACGAAGGGCCGGCGAGTTTAAGCGATCCTGGGGTGAACATTCGTCTTGGCAGTGGCTATCTAAAAATGATGCTAGATCGCTTTGAAAGTAATCGCATCTTAGCTTTTGCCGCCTATAATGCCGGCCCGCATCGGGTGTCACGTTGGTTGGAGCGATCGCAAGGCCATATGGATGCGATTGCCTTTATCGAGTCGATCCCGTTTTATGAGACCCGCCATTATGTGCAAAATGTGCTGATGTTTGAAATTTATTACCGTCAGCTATTGGGGGAGCCGGTTCAATTTTTACGGGCCAACGAGTTAGCGAAACGTTATTAATGGTACACTTGCCGCACTGACGTTAACCGTGAGAGGAAACCATGTCGCAATCACCTGCATTTTCAGGGTGGCAAGATGTTATCGCTTTAGTGCGTCGTGCCGGACAAGATGGCCATGATGATGCGTTGCTGACGGCGCTACTGACGCCAGATGAGCGTGATACCTTGGTCGCGAGGATCAATATTTTACACGAGCTATTGGAAGGTAAAATGAGCCAGCGCCAACTGAGTCAGTTGCTGGGGGTTGGCATCGCTACCGTGACGCGCGGCTCCAATGAGCTCAAGCGCCTTGATGATGACAGTAAAGCGTGGCTGGCGCGTTTACTCAAAAGCGAAGCAGAGCAGAAAGCGCACACCGACTAGCGGAAACGCCACAGTTTTATTGATAACGGAGCCTTCTGGCTCCGTTTTTTCTTGGCTTATCAGCGGTAAAGATGAGGATGTAGAAAAGGAATCAAGGCTAAGATAAGTGCTTGATGGTAAACGCTTGAGCGCGTTAAGCGATGCCCAGTGAGCATACCAATCGCGCCGCCTTTTTGCTTCACGTTCTGCTCGCTGAACATACGATCCATCACATCCCCCAGCTCCTCGCCATGGTGTAATGCGCGCAGTGCCTCTGGCGGTAGCGGTAGAGAGGCTGAGCGCGCTTCACCGCGTATCGTCCCATCGTCGATCACCATCCACGCAAAGGTATGCTGGTGGTCTAGTCCGGCTTCTACCCCGACGTAAAAATCCCCTTCGTATTTTGCTTTGGCATGCTGAACACGGTTGCAGGCACCGGCATAGGTTTCTTTCTCTGTCATGGGTTGGTCTGGCACGTCGCTGGGGACCGCGACACCGGTAAACGTAAAGGGCTGTTCAGGAAAAACATCACGAAAGGCAGCTTCAACGGCGGCGATTTTAGCGGGGTTTTTGGATGTGACGATGACTTGGCTCATGCGCCTGCGTCTCCTTGTTATTTTGATAGGCGCGCTGAAGTATACGCCAACGCAAAGGCAAACGCAGCATCCCCAAAATATGACTGGCGTCAGTGGCTTGGCTGACTTCGGCTAACCCGATACGCATCCCTTTATGGCCTTTACGCGGTTGTGGCACATAGGTGCCAAACCAGCGGTCCCAGCAAGACAGATTGAAACCATAGTTGGCATTGCACTCATGAAAACGGGTCGAGTGGTGCACCCGGTGCATGTCGGGGGTAACGATAACGCGGCGCAACCATGCATCTACCTGTTTGGGCACGGCGACATTACTGTGATTAAACATGGCCATGCCGCTTAGCAAGGTCTCAAAAAGGATCACCCCGATCACAGGCGCACCGAGCATCATGACAACTAAACACTTAATCAGCATGGAAAGCCAAATTTCTACGGTATGAAAACGTGCTCCTGTGGTGACATCAATGTCCATGTCCGCGTGGTGGACAAGATGTAAACGCCATAGCCAAGGCCATTGATGGAATAGCTTGTGTTGATACCAAATGGCCAAATCCATCAGCACCAGTGTCAGTATTATCGCGAATACCTCGGGCAGAGCGAGGACATTGAACACGCCCACATGATGGGCTTGGGCCCATGACGCGGCACCGACCGCCGTTAGCGGGGCAAACAAGCGTAATGTTAGGGTGTTAAACACCGTCAAACTAATATTGCCCCGCCAGCGCTCTCGCCGAGTTCTGGTGAGGGGGCGCTTGGGCCTACGCCACTCAGCGAGTAGCATCACTGCTAGCACGGCGACAAACACACTCAGCCGGAAGATGGTCTCGTTCGTTTCAATCCAACTCATAAAGGCTCCTTAGGGTTGATTTATGATACGTGATAACGGCATCACTCGCCCACAGGCGGGGGTTGGATGAAGTCGCATTTGGGATCTAGGCTGTCAAAATGACAATGCAGCGAAAGGAGAGGCCGATGACCCCAAGTTTGCATGATGTGTACTTGGCGCGCCGTTCGATACGGGCCATTGCCACTCGTACACCTTTGGTGTTTTCGCCCGGACTATCCGCCCGCTACCAATCTGAAATTTGGCTTAAGTTAGAAACATGCCAGCCTACTGGCGCGTTTAAGCTGAGGGGAGCGGCCTATGCGCTCAGTCAGCTGAGCGATAAAGCGCGCTCACGGGGTGTCATTACATGTTCAACGGGAAACCATGGGCGTGCCCTGGCCTACGCGGCGAAGCAACTTAATATTCCAGCAACGGTTTGCCTATCGTCTCTTGTACCGTCGCATAAAGTAGCAGCGGTGAAAGCACTGGGTGCGGATGTTCGCGTAGAAGGGCGTTCACAAGATGATGCAGAGCGTATCGCGATTCAGGCCGTGCAACGTGAAGGGTTGTGTTATATCCCCCCTTTTGATCATCCCGACATCATTGCTGGCCAAGGCACAATCGGGCTAGAGATTTTAGAAGATCTACCTGATGTAGATGTGATTGCGGCGGGGTTATCTGGCGGCGGGCTCATTGGTGGAATAGGCCTTGCCGTTTCCCAAATCGCACCGCGAGTATCTGTGGTTGGTGTGTCTCTTCGCGACGGTGCCGCAATGGCAGAAAGTCTACGTGTGGGCTATCCGGTTGCCGTCACCGAGACGCCATCGTTAGCCGACAGCCTCGGTGGTGGTATTGGCCTTGAAAATCAATACACCTTTGCATTGGTGCCGAACGTGATGACCGAGCACTATCACGTCGATGAGGCCTACATTGCGCGAGCGATGATCGATGTGTGGCAATGCGAAAATATCTGGGTAGAAGGCGCGGCAGTCGTGGGATTGGCTGCATGTAAGCAACATAGGTTGGCTTGGCAAGGGAAGAAAGTGGTGATTGTCGTGAGCGGCAAAAATTTGTCGACTGACACCTTAGCGGATGTGCAACAACTCAGTGAACAAGTGCATGAATAAGGAGCCGGTATGCAATTATTTCATCGACCACAGATTGAAGCCGTCACAGGGTTAGACCGACAGTCACTGGGTATCATTGAAGAAGCCTTTATTGCCTTGGGACGAGGCGAAGTAACCATGCCACCAGTGTTGAGTATGGCGATTGCGGAGAATAATGGGGAGGTCGATGTTAAAACAGCACATATCCACGGCGCAGAGCGATTTGCGATCAAAGTAAGTCCGGGGTTCTTTGATAACCCTCAATACGGGCTCCCGAGTCTGAATGGCTTGATGGTGGTCTTTTCGGCTAAAACCGGGATGGTGGATGCGGTGCTGTTTGACGACGGTTATCTCACTGACATTCGAACCGCGCTCGCAGGGGCGGTGAGTGCCAAGTATTGTGCGCGAGATGATGCGACAGAGGTGGCCGTGATTGGCGCCGGAAAGCAGGCAAGGCTTCAAGTTGCGGCTCTGACCTTGGTCAGAGATATCACCACGGTGCATGTTTGGGCAAGGGATGAGCAGCAGGCCCAACAGTATAAAACCTCGATAGAGCATGATCTATCGTTGACCGTACATGTTCACTCCAGTGCCAATAGCGCTTGCCAAGAGGCGGATATTATTGTGACCACCACGCCGGCGACCAAGCCAGTTATCTATTGGGAAGATATTCCGGTTGGTGCCCATATCACGGCGATGGGGGCCGACAGCCCAGAAAAGCGTGAACTAGCCCCCGAGATCTTACAACGTGCTGATGGGTTGGTGGTTGACCGACGTACTCAGTCTGAAACCTTGGGGGAATTAAAACACCTTGCTTTGTCTCGGCACGTTGAAGAGTTGGGCAAAGTGGTGGCATCCGGTCGTCCTTTGTGTCGCGCGCGTAATGCGATCACCGTGTGTGATTTGACTGGAACCGGAGTGCAGGATACGGCGATTGCCAATGCAACCGTGGCGAAGCTAGTGGCAGCTTATGGGAGATCAGCGCATACCTGATTGCGGCCACGCTGTTTGGCGGTATACATTGCTCGGTCCGCGCGCGCCATCACCTCATCCAGTGAATGATGGCCCGCTTCTGTGAAGCTAATGCCTGCGCTGACGCTAACCTGATGGCGAGTGGCATGCCACAAGAACCCTTCTTGATAAACATGATGACAAAGAGTGTTTGCCAGCTGGAGCACGTCTTGGCGTGTACAGTCCGGTATGATAATCACAAATTCTTCGCCTCCCCAACGGGCACAGCATGCTTTCGACGGTGAAAACTGCTTAAGTTGGCTTGCGATCTGGACCAACAACCGGTCCCCCGCAATATGCCCTAAGCTATCGTTGACTTGTTTAAATCGGTCAATATCTAACACAATAGTGCCGAGTGCAATGCCATGAGTATATTGCTCAAACCATTCTGTTAGACCGCGCCGGTTTGCTAGCTGGGTCAGACTGTCAGTCAGAGAGGCGTGCGTCGTCTCATCGAGTGAAGTCTTGAGTTGATGGATATCTCGAAATACAACGATATGCCAATCTGGGTTTGGCGTGACATCGACTTGTGCCGTGACCGCATACCAACGCTGCTCTCCATTGGCATGGGTGATTAATGCCGGAAGTTCAACGGTACGTTCACCGCGTGCTTGCGCCTCGTGTACGGCTCGATGCCACTGGTTAATGACATCTTGCCGATAGGTAGGATCCGGATAGGCTTTTTCAAACCATTGGTAGATGTCTGGCATACTATCTAGGGTATAGCCGAGTTCTTGTCGGAAGGCTTGATTAAAGAAAATATGGACGCGATTGTTATTGCCAATTTCATCAGTCACAATCCCTTCTGATATCAATAAGGGCAGTGGCACGATATCCAGCGCATCAAAAAAGTACTGTTTAAACTCATCAAGTGACGCTTTACTCAAGGTATCCGCCTTACTATTCCCATTAATATCCGCTTGCTTTATTGATTTATCTATCATCAGTGAGTGTAGATGATTTACCCGTCTTCGACGTCATCTCTCTCCCTCGTCGGTGGGTCAATGACTCTTTGGATTACGGGCTGAGAAAGGGGGGACACGGCGAATAGCCGATTTGTCGGAGTGCGTCGAGGTGAAGCATTTACATCATTTCTTAAATAATTCTGTGATAATTCCCTTAAAATAAAAAAGTATACCTTATTACGTTTTTATATTGCCTGTTTTGTCGCAATATTTGATTTTTTTACGTGAATTAAATGTTAACAAATGTGGGGTGTGGTCAGTTTTTTAGATGATTTTTGTTTAAAAGCTAGGCACAAGATCACATCTTCTTTAATTGCTTGTTTATCATTAGGTTATTTCTTTTTACTAATGATGGGTCTCTCAGAATCGAGACACGTCTAGTTAGTGTAAAAAGGAATGATAAATGCACAAACACAGCTCTCTTGCGTTGATTATCGGCGCGCTTTTCCACACCTCCGGGGCGTGGGCGATGGCAAAAGTGCCTGAGCCTGTCGAGCCCGATCCACAAGCTTGTGTGGCGTTAACGGGCAATGAGCCTGTTGATATTAGTCGCACCAGTGCAGAGCGTTGCTTGCCGGGCGACGACCCATTTACAGCACAGCAGTGGCACCTACTCAACAGTGGTCAAAAAGCCTTTGCCCGCGAAGGTGGGCAAGCGGGGAACGACCTAAACCTTTGGTGGGCTCACCGACAGGCTATTCTGGGCCAAAACGTCAATGTCGCTGTTGTCGATGATGGGTTGGAGATTGGCCACCCAGATTTGGCGGCTAATGTCCGAGCAGGTAAATCTTACGATTTTGTCGAGCGTGACAATGACCCGACGCCAGAAGGCTGGAGTAATCGTGATACCGCACACGGTACCTCGGTGGCTGGCATCATCGCCGCAGTGCGAGATAACGGCCTTGGCGGTATGGGGGTTGCGCCGCTTGCCAACCTTCAAGGGTATAATTACCTCGCATATCAAAGCCAAAATGCATGGGAGATCAGCCATGGCCGTGAAGGCTATTCGGATGATGTCCGCATATTCAACCAAAGCTATGGTGGTTCCGGGGTGCGCAGCTATCCCTACAGCGATGACCCAATGAGCTATGATGGTCGCCAGAACGCCCAATACAAAAAAATGAGCACGGAAGCCTTTGGCGGACTGGGGGCGGTATTCATCAAATCAGCGGGAAATGGTTATAAGCGTACCTCATTTAATCGTGAGCGCTTCGGTCCTGTCGACGAGAACCACGGGTTGCCTTGGCAGAACAGCAACCAATCGTCTGATAATGCGAATTATTGGAACGTCACGGTCAGCGCGCTCAATGCAGACGGCGAACGTTCTTCCTACTCGTCGGTCGGGAGCAATGTGTTCCTGACTGCACCGGGTGGGGAGTATGGCACCAATAAACCCGCTCATATCACCACGGACCTCACCGGTTGTACGATGGGATATAACCGTGATGATAGTATTCCTTACGATTCGCACGACCTGCACGGTGGCACGGAGATAGATAACACCTGTGATTTCAACAGCGTGATGAACGGGACCTCCTCGGCGGCGCCAAATACCTCAGGGGCATTTGCGTTGATGATGTCAGCTTATCCAAATTTATCGCAGCGCGATATTCGTCACCTATTAGCGACGACCGCGACACGGGTGGATGCAGACGATGCCGAAGTTCTTTTAACCTATCAAACAGCACGTGGTGGTGAGCGCACGGTGACTGGTCTAGAGGGCTGGAAACAAAATGCTGCGGGGCGTTGGTATAGCCCAACCTACGGGTTTGGTTTGATTGATGTCAATGCGGCACTCGATGCGGCGAAGACATATCAGCCACTTCCTGCACAAGTGTTCACGGATTGGGCGTGGTCTTATCACAACCAAGAGGGTGAAACTGGGCTTGCGATAGCCGATGCTGGGGCGGTGGCGACAGCAGACAGTGTGCAAGTAGCCGATAACCTCACTATCGAGGCGGTACAAGTGCGTACCTCGATTGAGCACAGCCGTATGTCTGATTTGCTCATTGAGTTAGAGTCGCCCGCAGGGACTAGGAGCGTATTGATGTCACCACGTAACAGTATGCTTTCAAACACCCTGGATCCTACCTATCCAGAAGGTTTTACCGACCATTTAATGCTATCGCACAAATTTAATGGTGAAGCATCGCAAGGTCAGTGGACGCTCTATGTCACGGATACTGACGGTGATACACGCCAGTACACCTTAGGTGGCGAGGTTAAATCCATGCCAAACAACCACGATGATGGCAAACTGACCCAATGGTCACTGCGTGTCATCGGTCACCGTGGTTAATAGGAGACGAAGTATGAAAAAGATGATCTCAGCACTCGCTATCATGGGCTTTAGCTTGAGTGTTAGCGCAGGTAGCGTGCAATTGAACGGTCAAGACTACGTGGTGGTGGATACGGCCAACAGCGCTCGCAGCATGAGCGGTGAACAAATGGGCGTGATGGTTGGCGATAAGGTCGCTGTATCCGCGCAAAGCACGCCTTTGACTGTTACTGGCTCTATTTTGGTCAAAGCGACCGAAGCGCACGCGAGTGAGCTGGCTCAAAAATACGGTTTAAGTTTGGTAAGTTACCTAGAGGGCGTTGCCCTACTTGAAGCCACACCGGGCACCAATGTGGCAGAACTTGAGAAAGCCTTGAACCAAGAGCTAGATACCCCCGTCAACTTAGAGCTCAACCCACAAAACCAACGCCCCCAATAATGGCTTTGTGGTGATCCCTAGCCCGCCTTCATGGCGGGCTTTTTTATCATGCGCTTTCTTGGTATTTGCAGTGAAAAGTGTGGTCTCATTCGCCAACCAACCATTTTGTTACTAGTTATTCCAGATTGTTCATAACTTTTACATGAGCTGAATTCCGCTACTTGCTATGATTTGTCGCCAATTCGCTACAAAAATGCAGATAAATCATCATTATGCAGCTATGACGCTGTGATTAGGGAAAAGACAATGTGGAAAACCCTTAGACATTCTTTGCCATTGCAAATTGCAGTGGCGGCCGCACTGGCTTGGCTGGTGGGCACGGTATTCGGCCCCATTGAGAACGCGGAACAGACCACTTGGTATCCGTTGCTTATGCTTGCCAAGGTCAGTTATATCGGTCTACTCAAAGCCGTGGTCGGCGTGATGGTATTGCTCTCGTTACTGGAAGGGATCAGTAATATTGGCAATGTGGTTCGCCTTAAGCGCCTAGGTGGTGCAACACTTTTGTTTTACGGTTTTACCACCACCATCGCGATCACCATTGGTCTTGGCGCAGCACTCATGATGCCCGAATGGCAACCGCTCACCAATGCACCGCCTGTGGATGAGAGCATTAGCTTTATCAACCAAGATGCTGCGGGTGCTGGAGCTATTGCCACCAAACTTATTAATATGGCGTTGGTGAATCCGTTTGCCGCGGTGACTCAGGGTAACCTTTTGGCGATTGTGGTGTTCACCATTTTGTTCGGCATTTCGCTGATTGTCGCGCTGCCAGAGTCGCACCCACTATTCGAGACCATTCGCGGGCTGAATAAAGGCATTAACACCATGGTGGCAGGCATTATCAAGCTGGCGCCATTTGCAGTGTTTGCGATTGTTTTCCAGTTCTCCCACAAAGGGGATAACGATCTATTTGGTCAGCTATTTAGCTTCGCTGCTTTGGTGTTTGGACTCACGATGGTCCATGCAGTGATCGTGTTGCCGCTTATTGCACGCGTTGCCGGTGGTATTGGCTTTGTGAGTCTGTTTCGCGCCATTTCTGCACCGCTGGCGATGGCGTTTGCGACTTCATCCAGTGCTGCGACACTGCCCGTTTCGATGCAGGCTGCCAAAGAAGAGCTTAAAGTTACCCCGTCGACCGCGAGCATGGTCTTGCCGTTGGGCGCGGTGATGAACATGGATGGCACCGCGTTATTTGAAGGCATTGCTGCGGTGTTCCTCGCACAATTGTTCGGGATTGACCTGTCGACCACCGGCATTGTGATGATCTTCATTATGGCGATGGTTTCGTCGGTAGGCGCACCGGGCATGCCGTCGGGCTCGATGTCAGGTATGCAGTTGGTGTTGCTGGCTGCGGGTATTCCACTGGAAGCCATTGCTATTTTGCTGATCATTGAGCGCCCACTCGACACTTTCCGTACCGCGGTCAATGTGCAAGGCGATTTGATTGGTGCCACGGTGATTGATAAGTGGCAAAAGCGCTTTGGCTAATAGCCTCATCGCAAAAAACCGCTCCCAACCACGGAGCGGTTTTTTATCCCTCTTCAATCACATGAAAGGCGCGGTACTCGTCGAATGCGTATTGGTCCGTCATACCGCTGATATAGTCAATCAGCAGGCGAGTACGAAAATAGAACTCACGCGCAGTGGCAGAAGGGATCTGCTCCGCCAGGGCCTGTTTTTGTACCGCGTCACGATAGGCTTTTTTATGCTTTTCAGGCAGTTTTTTAAATAGCCGCTGGGTGTATATCGACGCCTGTGGCTTGACCGGCTCGCCATTGACTAAGGCTGTAAACACCTCACTGGGCAAGGTGAGGAGTGGACGATAGATGCTCATCAAACCATGGATGACGCGATAGCCTTGTAGCTCGCGGCGTTCCACTTCAGGGTGACAAAAGGCATGCGCTTTGGCGACGTTTTTAAAGGTTTGTACAAGTAAATGATTGACGCTGTTATCTTCAATTAGCGCGTGATTAAAGGTGCCATCAACGACGGCGGGCAAATGGTCGACAAAGCGTTGGGCGGCATGGCGAGGCAAGCGTTTATTGACCTCCACACGCAAGAAGACAAAAAACTGACTGTCACTGCCGTGGCTGCGCTTTTCCGCATTCTCTAACATGGTCGCCATGGTGTTGGCGTCATGCTCCTCACTGGCTTGGGTAAGCTGTACAAAGGTTGCCTTTAAGGCCGCTTTCAAATCCGCGAGAGTCAGTACGCCTTTTTCAACGGCGTCTTCTAAATCGGCAATGCCATAAGAAATATCATCGGCCGCTTCCATGATGTAACTGACTGGGGCACGACAGCCGGGCGAGATGGAGAGCGTTTTTTGCAAATCGCCAATGTACGCGTGTTCACTGAGAAAATAGCCGACTTTCTTTTTAAGGTACGCGCGGGCATCGTCATCTGCAGGTTTCGGCTCGCTACCACACCGAGTGTATTTAAGAATGCCGGAGACTTGTGAATAGGTGAGGTTCAGCTGTTGTAAGGTATGGATTAGCCGAATGCCTTGTGCGTTGCCTTCAAAATGACAGAGATCGCGCTGTACCGCCTCAGGCAGTTCGTCGTTAAAATGTTGCCGATAGATATAAGGGACCTGCTCACTGAGCCAATCACTGAGCGCTTGCTCGCCAAAGTGTCCGAACGGTGGGTTACCTATGTCGTGCATCAGGCAAGCCATCTCAACCAAGGTTTCCAAGCAGCGGTCGAGCGGGGGAGCGAGTTGCGAGGCAGACAGCTTGTCGGCAATCAGTTGACTGATATAGCGCCCGACTTGCTGAACCTCTAAAGAGTGGGTGAGACGGCTGCGCACCGCGGCATTGCGTTCAAGTGGAAAAACCTGAGTTTTTTGTTGCAAACGGCGTACAGCGGCAGAGTTAATGATCCGTCCACGATCGCTTTCAAACTGCTTCATTAAATCGCCGTTCGTGTGCGTTCTAAAAGGCCTATCTGGACGGATTTTTTGCTCAAAATTCACAGTCATCATGACACCCAGCTTGTCCACTTTTTAAGATAGAGTGCGGCGGATTTCACTGACTGTTAATCCGCCGCTTGGCATAGCAAGACGGCGGCGACATAGATTAATGCATATACATCTGTGCCGAGCGGGCAGGGATGGTGATGGTGTGAAAATCCGATGAGATGGTGGTGGTCGTGGTCGCATCACTCAAAACATCATAATAAGGACGATACCAATTCAGAGGGTATTCGCGTGTATCCATGGTATAAGATTGGGGCTCTCCACATTTATTGATCGCCACAATACCGGCTTGTTCGCGCTTAAATAACAGCAGACATTGGTTGCTGCCAATCACCGTCATTGGCTTGCCGTGCATTGCATTGTGAAAGCGGAGCATGGCCTTCATCGCAGGTTGCTTCCACACGCCTTGCCACCGGCCGTTATCTTTGTCTTCGCCTGCAGAAAGCTCATCACTATAGATCAGCGGACTCCCTCCGTCTTTGCCAAGAATATAAGCATAGGCGAGCGCTTCATCAGTGGGATCCATGATTTGGTAGCGAAAGCCATCGTTAGTCGGTATGTCGTGGGTAATGGTAAAGGTGATCGCTCGGTGTTTATCCAGCGCTTGACCAACACTTTCAGGATGATGCAACTGAGTGAGGCTACCTTGGAACGAAAACGCGCGACGGATTTGCGAGAATAAAGGAAAGTCATAAGCGCTATGGGTGGTTTGTTGTAAATAAGGCAAAAGAAACGCCTCATAGCTTTGATCGCCAGCCCCACCGCTGGTGATCACCTCGCCAAAAATATGCATGCCTTCACGAATCGCATCAGTAAAGACCTGATTGATGTGATACATGCTCATATGTTTGACTGCATCGACCCGAAAACCTTTCACGCCCATGGCTTTTAGTGCCGATAGATACGTACGCTGTTGTTCAACCACCCACTGATTCGGGTCTAAATCGGGTAAGCCTGCATCTCCCTCTCCACCACACAAACGCCAATATTGCACATGGCCTGGGTCATGCCACTGAGTGATACAGCCTTCTGGATGAAAGTCCGTGCTGGAAAACAAATGCTGCGAGAGCTGCCCAAACAGCTTTTGCTGCTCGAACGCTTCTTGGTTTTGTGCGTAGTGTTCTAAGACCTGTGCGCTGGGGTAATTAAGATCGTCACGTAATCCGCTTTCATTCGCCATGTGGTTGAGCACCACATCGGCATAAACAGCTACACCATGCTGGCCGAGGGCTGCAATCATGGCTTGAAAGTCTTGTTTATTGCCTAATGGAGAGTCGATAACACGCAGATCTTGAGGCTGATAGCGTGCCCACCACTCTGTGCCAGATGACTTCATAGCCGGCGCCACTAACACCTTCTTGTAGCCAGCTTCAGCAATGTGCTCCGCTCTTGCTTCTACAAGCTGATACGGCCAATTAAAAGCATGGAGAATAGCCTCTGCATGTGCTGTGGCTGAATAGATAAACAGGCTGATTGCTAATGCGAATGGATAGTTTCTTTTCATTATAAGGGCCTCGTTATTGGGTTCCCCTTAATGCTATTAATATATTTCTTTTTAAGAAGAGAGGCTGAGATGAATAGGAAGAATGGTCACGCTCTGTAGGGGATAAAATACTCAAATATTGAAGTGTTTATCAAAAGTAAGGTCAGGGCCCGAGCTAACACGTCGTGTACATTGTGACGACAGAGACGTGCAAAACCAACGAGAGGAATGGGACCCGTAATCGGTATCAATTATCAGTGAAACGGTATTTCTGATTTCCCAATATCAACTTGAATTAGTAGTCTAATCGATAACATAGTCATATTTCCTACTGGCATTTGCTGCCAAGCAACCAATCGCTAAGCCAGCCAGACCGTATGCCCACCAGTAACGGCTATCTAGTGCCTTTGATACAACCGCGGTTGTACCTCCCACTAAAAGAGCTCCGCGCACTTGCTCACTGCTGGCCACTCCGTGAAGTACTTTTGTCGCCATTTGCTCGCAATTAAAACTGATCAATTTGTATTGGCGAGCTTCTTCTAAGATCTCGAGTGCTCGCATAGTCAAAGATTGTTTCTGCTGGGGTGCTAAGTCACTTGATACTACTTTTACAGGTTTACCATCTGCGTAGTCCTCATAGGAAGTCAGTGCCGGGCCAGCATCAGGGGTATTATGCAAAACCAGACCATTTTCCATCATGACGCCTACATGTTCGACCAAATTCTTAGAACGGTACAGCAGATCTCCGAACTTTAGCTTTTCTTTCATAAACTCTCCTTGTTAACATTAGTAAATAAATTCAAAATTCAATCAAAAATACGTTTAACGTATCTGTATAATGTATACGTTATAGTTTTGTGTTGCAACTTTTTTATACAGATGGTGGAGAAAATGAATGAAAAATTAGCCTCTTACTCGTCTGTCCTCGGTGTAGTCGTCGCCAACAAACGGAAAGAGTTAGAGATAGAGCAGAGTGATATTGCAGCGAAAATGGGGCTGTCACAAGCAAGCTATAGTCGGCTCGAATCAGGTAAATCGACCTTCTCGGTTGATCAACTTTTCGGCTGCGCATCTGCATTGGGAGTACCCGTGGAAGAGCTTTTTCAAACGGTAGTGAATACCGTTAAGAATCTACAGCAAAGTGAAGAGATAACGATCCAAGCACTGGCTCGTGGTAACGCTTCAGGTGCCCAACAGGGAGGCAATGGTGCTACCGCATTTGTTGCAGGGGCTGCTTTGGCAGCATTGATTATTGGACTGGTAGGGAAGTCCAAGTAAAAACAGATATGACGATAAAAGATGCTTCTGTTGTTGATAAAGTACGCACAAAAGTGCCTGGCATATTGTTCTTATTAGGGGCTTTTCGTACTCTCTTAGTATGACTATCTATGTGGGCTTCTTCTTGTTTGAAGCGATTAGACCCGCTGTTTGCTTTTGAATATTAGGCACAATTAATGATCCCCAGCTACCAAGCTTTTATGCGTCCATTGCTGGAAGTCGCCAAAGCGGCCAATGGACAGGAAATCAGACTTCGAGATGCAATTAATGCGCTCGCTGATTATTTCGGTTTGTCGGAAGAAGAACGTGAAGAAAAGTTACCAAGTGGCAAGCAAACCGTTATTGATAGCCGAGTAGGGTGGGCGCGGACTTACTTATCAAAAGCGGGTTTGATTGAAGTTACCCGGCGTGGACATTTTATGATAACGCCTCGTGGTATCGACGCGATTAGTAATCCAAGTGTTGTAATCGATACGCGGTTTTTAAAGCAGTACGAAGAGTTCGTTGCGTTTATTAGCCCTAATCAAAGCAAAGAAGATGAACCTAGCCTAGCGGATGTCGAAAGTGAAACGACGCCAGACGAAGTGCTTCGCGTGGCCTACAAACAAATCAATGATGCACTAGCCTCTGAAATTCTCGCCCGAACACGCAAAGTCAGCCCTGCATTCTTCGAACAGTTACTGATCGACCTGCTTCTTGCCATGGGGTATGGCGGCACTGGGGAGGGTATGGCTCACACCTTGGGTAAAAGTGGTGACAACGGTGTTGATGGCGTTATAAATCAAGATCCATTGGGTGTCGACCAGGTATACATTCAAGCCAAGCGTTATGCAGAGGGTAATAATGTCAGTTCAGGTGATATTCGTGATTTCTTTGGTGCACTTAACCTCAAGAAAGCGCAGAAAGGCATCTTTATCACTACCTCTGATTTCACGCCCTCTGCTGTTCAAACCGCGAAAGATTTAGGTATGCGCATTGTGCTTATTAATGGGAAAGAACTAGCCAAGCTGATGCTTCGGTACAACATCGGTAGCCGAGATGAGCAGGTTTTGCATATCAAGCGGATTGATGAAGAGTTTTTTGAGGAATAAACGCCATGTCAGACTTCAGTAATTTTGAATTTCTCAAAAAGCATCACGATTGGCTATTTAAGCTCGCTGAGAGTGCGGAAAGAAACTTTGTTCCGTTTCCAAATACAACGTTAGTCAATGTTCGTCAGTTAGGAGAAGCGATTGCCCAGACGATAGCGTCACGTGTTGGCGTTGAATATGGTGCAAACGTTAAGCAAATTGATCTTCTTAAAGAACTAGATTGTGTTCTTCGCCTTGATGATAACGTACGAGATGCTTTCCATACGATTCGTAAACTTGGCAATAGTGCAACGCATGTCTTCGACAGCAGTACACACAGGGATGCACTAAAAGCCCTTATGGTTGGGCATGCGCTATCAGTGTGGTTTCATGTCACCTTTGGTGGCGATGAAGCTAAAGGCTTTAAGATTCAGAAATTCGTCAAACCTGAAGACCCTTCAGACTATGTTCGTCAACTTGAAGAGCAAGTTGATAGTTTGAAAATTGAATCTCAGCGAACTGAAAACCGTATCAAAGTCGCGGAAGAACTTAGCAAAGTTGAGGCTGATAAAGCGCAAGCAGAGAGGCTGCGCGCTGAAAAAATGGCCGAGGAAATGGCTGTTTGGGAAGAGTTGGCTGAAGAGCAAGAAAGAACATTATCGTCTTATCGCCTCAAGATGGACGAAGCAAATATTATTTACTTCCAAACGTTTCATTCTAAATCCAAGGAAGAGCAAGCATCTGAAATTATTCGTATTGAGAAGTCGCCTTTTGAAATGGATGAAGCAGAGACTCGCGTCATTATCGACCAGCAATTGGTTGATGCAGGATGGGAGGCGGATACTGAAAACCTTCGATATTCAAAAGGTGCGAGGCCTGAACCAAACAAGAATAGAGCCATCGCAGAATGGCCCACACAGTCTGGTCCGGCAGACTATGCGCTTTTTATGGGAATGACGTTGGTAGCAACCATTGAGGCGAAAAAATCAGCGAAAAATGTGTATGGCGCAGTCGATCAAGCAAAACGCTACGCTAAAGGTATCCAACACTTACCAAGTGGCGTTGAAATAACTCAGTACAATGAATTTTTGGTACCAGTGGTGTTCGCCACGAATGGTCGTACGTATTTAAAACAGCTAAAACAAGAGAGCGGTATTTGGTTTTTAGACGTCAGAGACAGTACCAATCGTAGAAAAGCCCTCAAAGGCTGGTATACCCCCCCCGAGCTAAAAGAATACTTGCGTCAAACACCTCAAAAAGCCAACGCAGAGTTGGATGAAATGGGCTTTGAGTACGAACTAAAGCTCCGTGATTATCAAAAAGAAGCTATCCTCTCGGTTGAGCAAGCGATTAAAGGTGGGGAAGAAAAGGCGCTGGTGGCAATGGCGACGGGTACAGGTAAAACCAAAACCTGTATTGCTCTAGTTTACCGATTATTGAAAGCGCAACGTTTCCGCCGGATTCTGTTCTTAGTAGATAGAAGTGCCTTGGGCGTTCAAGCTTCGGTGGATTTTGGCGAAGTGCGTATGGAAAACCTCAATACGTTTGCTGATACCTTTGAAGTTATGGGGATGGAGCCAGATAAAGCTCCTAAAGCTGTACCTGATGATGATACAAAAGTTCACGTGGCGACGGTTCAAGGTCTGGTCAAGCGGATTATGTACCCCTCGGAAAATGGTTCAAAGCCAGGTGTAGGCCAGTACGACTGTATTGTGGTAGACGAATGTCACCGTGGCTACTTGCTCGATCGTGAGCTTAGCGACACCGAAATTAAGTTTCGAGACCAGAAAGACTACATGTCAAAGTACCGAGCAGTTATTGAGTATTTTGATGCCTTTAAAGTTGGTCTAACAGCAACACCAGCGATCCACACAGTAGATATATTTGGTGAGCCCGTATTCTCATACAGCTATACTGAAGCCGTTATTGATGGACACCTAGTTGATCATCTACCTCCTATTCGTATCCATACCAAATTAAACACGGAAGGGATCAATTATCAGGTCAACGAAGAGGTTCAAGTCTACGACCCTCAAACTCAACAGTTTGATTTGATTCATACACCTGACGAGCTAGATTTTGAAGTTGCCGACTTTAACAGAAAAGTGATTGCTCCAGAATTCACTAAAGTGATTTGTAAGTGGTTAATCGAAAGCGATTCTCTAAACCCGTACTCACAAGAAAAGTCATTGATTTTCTGTGTCACAGACCGCCATGCCGATGAGGTTGTAGAAGCTTTAAAACAAGCGTGTGAAGACTACCACGGTGAAGTTGAAGATGACGCTATTCAGAAAATTACAGGTGCTTCCGATAAGCCTTTGGAAAAAATACGGCTATTCAAAAATGACCGCTTACCTAACATCGCAGTAACCGTTGACCTACTGACAACAGGTGTCGATGTGCCTAGTATCTGTAATTTGGTGTTCTTACGGCGTGTTAATAGCCGCATTTTATTTGAGCAAATGCTTGGTCGAGCTACGCGCCGTTGTGATGAGATAGGTAAAGAGCGATTCCGCATCTACGACGCTGTAGATATCTACAAACAGCTTGAGAAAGTGAACACAATGAAACCTGTTGTGACCAAGGTCGACATTACCTTCTCTGAGTTGGAGCAAGAGATCACCAAGGGGACGGATGCCAAACTGCAAGAACTGGCTAAAGATCAATTTCTTGCCAAACTGCAAAGTAAAAAGAACCACTTAACACCACTTCAACAGGATGAATTTGAGCGAATCGTTGGCAAGCCACCTAAAGAGTTCGCCAAAGAACTGAAAGCAATGAACACAGAGGGGGTGGCGAGTTGGTTTGTTAGCCATCCTGGCTTAGGCGAGCTTCTTGATATGAAAGTGCAGGGCGGCAGTGGTCGAAACAAAATAGTGATATCAGACAAGTCTGACGACGTCACTGGTACATCAACGGGCTATGGCAGCGGCCAGAAACCAGACGATTACTTGTCATCGTTTGCAGCTTTTGTAAACGCAAATAGTAACCGGATGGTGGCATTACAAACGGTTATCCAAAGGCCATGGGAGCTGACACGAACTGATCTCAAGCAACTCGTTGTAGAGCTGGAAAAAAACGAATTTAGAGAGGAAGAGCTAAAAGTAGCTTGGAAAGAAGTGAAAAACGAGGACATCGCCGCCCGAATTATTGGTTTTATCCGACAAGCCGCAATCGGTGAGGCCCTTATTCCGTATGAGCAACGTGTTGACAATGCATTGCAGAAAATACTCGCTAGTTGTGCCTGGAAAACGCCGCAACGAGAGTGGTTGGAAACTATCGCCGCACAGATGAAAGCCAACATCGTTGTTGACGAGTCTAACCTCAACGAAGGTATTTTTAAGCAACGCCTTGGTGGTCTCCAACGAGCGAACAAGCTTTTCGAACAGCCTGTAGTTGATGTCCTCGCGCAATTTAACCGTGCTATTTGGTCGGATGATGACCGTAAAGAAACCGCATAATCGGTTACAATGCCCAACAATTTAAATAAACTAAGAACAACGATGAGCACACAAGACCTAATCAACAGACTTTGGAGCCTTTGTCATTTACTACGTGACGATGGTGTTACCTACAATGAATACCTTAACGAGCTGACATTCCTCGTTTTCTTGAAAATGGTTGAGGAGACGGGACAAGAAAAGCTACTCCCCGAAGGGTACCGTTGGGCTGATATTGAAAAGTTCAATGCAGCAACACGTCTCGAAGAATACAAAAAGTTACTGGTCCACCTAGGCTCACACGGTTCTCTCATTACCAAAGCGATTTTCAACAATGCCTCAACCTGTATTCGTAAACCAGCAACGTTAACAAAGCTGGTTACTGAAATAGACAAACTCGATTGGTACTCGGCTAAGCAAGAAGGCTTGGGCGACATGTACGAAGGTTTGCTGGAAATCAACGCGAGCGAGAAAAAATCCGGTGCAGGCCAGTATTTTACCCCTCGTGTGCTGATTGAGGTGATGGTTGAGCTGATGAAGCCAACGCCGAAAGACAAACGTCACAATCAAAAAGGTGATGTTATAGTTGACCCTACAGCGGGCACTGGCGGCTTTTTGATTGCCGCTCATCAATACATGGAGAAGAACTTCGATGTGATGGGGCTGGATGAAGCTGATTACGACAGCTACCAGCATGAAACCTTCTTTGGCATGGAGTTGGTGCCAGATACACGTCGTCTAGCAATGATGAATCTTATGCTGCATGACTTGGCAGTGGACGATGAAAACTCTGGTGTGCTGTATGGCGACACCCTATCAAACGAAGGCAAGGCATTGCCCAAAGCATCGTTAATTCTCGCTAACCCACCATTTGGTACTAAGCAAGGTGGCGGTATTCCAACCCGTGACGACCTTGTGCACTACACCAGCAACAAGCAATTGGCGTTTTTACATGCCATGTACCACGTTATGCTCAAGCCTGGTGGTCGAGCTGCTGTCGTATTGCCTGACAACGTACTATTTGAAGGTTCGACGGGCCGTAAGATTCGTAATGATCTGATGGAAAAGTGCAATCTGCACACTATCTTGCGCTTGCCTACAGGTATTTTCTATGCAGCTGGCGTTAAAACCAATGTGCTGTTCTTTGATAAGCCAACCGATATCAATCAAGACAAAGGCAACACCAAAAAGGTTTGGGTGTACGACCTTCGTGTCAATATGCCGAAGTTTGGTAAACGCACTGTTTTGGAAAAAGAACATTTTGACGAGTTTTATCGAGCGGTGGGCAGCGATTTAACGCAAGTTGATGAAGATCAACGTCAAGCCTTTATTGATAACCACCAAAATGGAAGTGCTGTCGGCAATATCGATACTTGCCGCTTGCGTGCATTTACCCGTGATGAGATTAAAGCTAAAGATGACTCGCTAGACTTGGCTTGGATTCGTGATGATAGCTTGGAAGACTCAGCCAGTCTGCCTGAGCCTGATGAGTTAATTGCAGAAGCAATTGAAGAGTTGGCAGGGGCGATTTCTGATTTGCAATCAATTTTAGTGGATCTTGGTGGCGCAGAGGCTCCTGAAGAGGTTGTGTTATGAATCAGTTGCCAGAAAGCTGGGAATTAATTGAACTTAAACAACTTCTTTCCTATGTTCTAGGTGGAGACTGGGGCAAAGCTCCTGATTTCCTTGAGGAAGGGTATGAAGATGCTTACTGTATTCGAGGTACTGAGTTTAAAAACTGGATAAAGGATAAAGGAAGTACTAGTGTTAAGCGCCGAATTAAAAAATCTAGTTTAGAAAAACGGATTTTAAGTCAAGGTGATATCCTAGTAGAAATCTCTGGTGGTGGGCCAGAACAACCCGTAGGCAGAACAGTTCTAATTGATAAGTCGGTACTAGAGCATAATTCCGACTATCCTAAAGTTTGCACCAATTTTCTTCGGTTGTTGCGAAGCAACGATCTAGTTGATTCTAGGTATTTGAATCATTACCTAAATTATTTCTACCTTACAGGCGAAGTTGTTAATTACCAAGGGGGGAGTAATAATCTTCGTAACCTCAAGTTTAAAGAGTATGAGAAGATACTGATTCCTGTTGCGCCAAAGCAGGAGCAGCTAAGAATTGCGAAGCAACTCGACGACATTATAACAAAACTAGAAATAGTAAAGTCTCGCCTAGAAAGAGTGCCTCTGTTATTAAAGCAGTTTCGTATGTCTACCTTGTCGGCGGCAGTATCGGGAGAGTTAACCGAAGATTGGCGAGAAGCTAATCCGAACTTGCAGACTGTGTTATCGGATAACTTTATTCAAAGTTATAACGGAAAGCCTTTAGGTGACCTGCCAGAAGGTTGGGGATGGGTGAGCTTTAAAAATGCTGCAAAAATCGAATCAAATTTAGTCGATCCAAAATTGACACCTAATGATATTCATTTGGCTCCCAACTATATTGAATCAAACACTGGCCGTATTTTAGACCTCGTGACAGTAGAGCAAGACAAAGTTAAGAGTAACAAGCATCGATTCTATCCAGGACAGATTATTTACTCGAAGATTCGACCATATTTGAATAAAGTTTGTACCGTTGACTTTGAAGGTGTCTGCAGCGCTGATATGTATCCAGTGAAAGCAAACATTAATAGGGAATATCTACTTTATGTGATGCTTTCAGATATGTTTGTCTATTGGACTTCTCAGCAGCAAGGGAGAGTTGTACTTCCTAAAATCAATCAAAAAGCTCTGAACGAAATTCCGGTGCCAGTTCCTCCAAATGAAGAGCAGAATGAAATTGCCCGAATTGTTGGAGAACTATGGGCTAAAGCTGACGCAGTTGAAAAACAATACAACCTAGCAAAGCTTCGTGTTGATAAGCTCACGCAATCAATCTTGGCACGAGCATTTCGTGGTGAGTTGTTTGAACTTTTCTCCGATAAGGCTGAGCGAGTTGCTCAACCGCAATTGGAAAATGATATTGATGAGCAGCCTAGAGAACAAGAAGAAGCATCAGCTGAGCAGGTTGATGTAACGCCAGCGCGAACTCAGCCGACACCAAAAGCAGTCGATGACAAGAGTGAACTGCTGTCTAAGTTAAGAGTTGCCAAAAAAGCCATGTCAGCACAGCAACTATTTGATAGTGATTTAGTCGAGACATTTAAAGCCATTGATGAGTTGTTTGTTGAACTTAAACGCCTTTTAGAACTTAACTTGATAGAAAAAGTGGGTGAAGGCGAAAACTGTCAGTTTAAGGCTATCAAGTAGTGAAAATAGATTACTTGCATATTCGAAGCGGCTTTAAAAACGTCGAAGACTTAGAAATCGATTTTGATAACAAGCAACTGCTAACGGTTCTAATTGGACGAAATGGCTCCGGTAAGTCGAACGTAATAGAGGCGCTAGTCCGTATTTTTCGAGCTCTAGACTTTGGCGATGAACCCGCACCATTTAGCTATAAACTCAGGTATTCACTGGGATCTTCTTCCGATAGGCTTATCGAAGTTGAGGCGTCACCGGAGTATGGCTCGACGCCAATTCAGCAACACAAAATACAAGTATCGATTTTGGACGAAAGCGGACAGTATTCTCTGCCAGAAAGCATTTCGTTATCCAAAGTGACACGAGATAAGGAAGGTAATTCAGATTATCTACCAAAGCATTTATTTGCCTATTATTCAGGTCCGAGTGATCGCTTGGAGGACTTGTTTAAGCCACACAGGACCAAGTTTTATAACCAATTGCTAAAGAACCAGGTAAAAATTGAGGATGAGGTTCGTCCTCTTTTCTATGCCAAACCTTTTCACAGTCAGTTTGTGTTGTTGGCATTCTTTCTAAATCAACAAAAAGGTGTAGGGCGAGAATTTCTTCAAGATCAACTTGGCATTGAGTCTTTCCATTCTGCTCACTTCGTTTTTAGACGGCCTGAGTGGGGGAAGAATAATAAAAAGGACCTTTTTTGGGGCGCAAGGGGGGTAGTACGTGATTTTCTTGAGCGGATATTGCCACCTAGCTTAGGTGCGATTAAAACCGTTAGAGAAGAGGAAACAACTTTAACGGGCAAGGGCGTGAACAATGAGTTTGCTCACTTATTCTTACCGGATCTCTATAGCCTGAAGAAAGTGGCACAAGGGCTAGGGGCAAAGAACTTTTTCAAAATGCTCGAGAGTACCTTGCTTTCTGATCTGTTAAGTAGCGTTCACATCAAGGTTCGTTTGAAAAATGGCGAGATTGTCTCGTTTAGCGAACTTAGTGAAGGTGAACAACAACTACTCACAGTACTTGGGTTGCTAGAGTTTACTATGGAAGAAGACTCTTTATTCCTACTTGATGAACCCGATACCCACTTAAATCCTGCATGGGCCGCTAAATATCACTCGTTCCTGAAGCGATTCATACCCGATAAGCGTTTTTGCCATATCTTGATGGTCACACACCACCCGTTGGCTATCGCAGAGCTGAAAAAGGAACAGATTCAAGTTCTCAGAAAAGATGTAGAAGGGCAGTCATTAGCTGAAATACCGTCAGAGAGCCCAATAGGAATGGGCGTCAATGGCATACTGACCAGTGACATGTTTGATATGGCAACAACACTGGATCAGCATACAAGTAAAGTGATTGAAGATAGGCGAGAACTGCTGGAAAAAGATAGCCTGACAGAGGCTGAAAGCAGGAAATTGAGTGAGCTAAATAACTCACTTGATAGATTGGGTTATAGCTACACCCACCCAGATGAAGACTATCGACAGTTCCTAATTGCTCGTAAAAAAGCTATGCAGCAGATGGACTATAAAGATGAAGATTCAATTGAGTTGCGCCTCAAGTTGATTAACGCGATTTTGAAAGACCAAGGATTGATTGAATAGTGCGTTACATAGATCTAAATCTAATTGACCAGTGTAAGCCTGATAACTGGGATGTTAATTCACAACGATGGGCACAAAGAGTTCAGGCTGCCGTAGATAAGTCGGGAGAGTTGAAAAAGATAGGTAACAAGTGGCGAGACTTTAAGCCTAACTTTGATCGTGTTTTTGGAGAAAAGTGCTGGTATTCAGAGGTTCCGCTTATTGGTACTGACTTTGATGTAGATCACTTTAGGCCCAAAGGTGATGTAAAGGTATCTGAAAAAAGGTACGCATGTCGACAAAGGAATGGAAATACTCAAAACCATGGAGGCTATTGGTGGCTTGCATTTGAAGCTAAAAATTATCGGTACTCTTGTATTGAAGCCAATAGGCCAAGAGGGGAAGGAGGGAAACATGATTACTTTCCACTTATGGATGAAACTACACGAGTTTGGACACCCTGCAACTTAGCCGGGCATGCAAATGAAACCGTAAAGCTTTTAGATCCGTGCCGTGTAGAAGATGTTACTTTACTTTCTTATGTTCAATATCCTGGAGCTGCGACGTCAAGATACAGCGATGAAACTCACCCAGATGAGCACGCACGAGTATCAGAAAGTGCTAAGAGATATAACCTTAACAGTAAGACAATTAAGGGCGCTAGAAGCGAAGTTATAAAAAAAGTTAATCAAGCTTTGGATTTCATGGCGCTTTACGTCACTTTTCCAAACGAACAACAAGATGCAATGAATGGTTTTTTAGAGCAGATAGAACAAAACTTGATAGATGCTTGTGACCGGAAATCACCATTCTCTGCGGCTGCGGTAGCCTTTGTTCGCCAGAAAAAACATGAGCCTTGGTTAGCTAATCTGCTACCAAGGCTGGATTTGTCTGACTAAATCACCTTTAATTGCTTAGTTCCTGTTACAGAGAAGCTGCCTTTGGCGGCCTCTTCTATATGTCCGCTCCACCAGCACATCATTGGTTTTCTGCGTTCTAGGTAGTCAGTGCGGTTATAGGCACTGCGTACTTGGTTATCATCAACGTGTGCTAGTGATGCTTCTATTAAGTCACGATCAAAGCCTTGTTCATTGAGAGTGGTGCTCGCTAGCGAGCGTAGACCATGGCTAACTAATCTTCCTGCAAACCCCATTCGTTTTAGTGCCATATTGGCCGTTTGGCTATTACAAGGTTTTTGCGGATCACGATCTGAAGGAAAAATAAAATCACGATGGCTACTTATTGGCTTGATCACTTCTAATATCGCCAGCATCTGCTCTGTGAGTGGGATCCGGCGCTCTCTTCTTTTTTTGTCCTCTACGCCGGGACAATCCATAGTGCGTTATCCCAGTCTATTTCATCTCATCTTGCAGCTGCCGCTTCTGCTGGCCGCGTCATGGTGTGTAACTGCCATTCGATTAGGCACCGGGTAACTCGTTTGATATTCGCGTAAGCAAGCTTTTGCATTAACTCTGGTAGTACATCGGGAGTTAGCGCTGCCATATGGTTCTTTTGGGCTTTTTGAATGCAGCGCCAATGCCCGATAGCGGATTAGCGTGGATAAGGCCACAGTTAACCGCGGAGTTCATCATTTCGTTTAGTCGTTGTGTAACCCTCCCTGTTTTAGTGGCATTCTAAATTAGAGTTTTTCCTACTTTCATGCCTTGCTAAATACTCCCAAGGAGTCAGATCATCGAGTGAGTC
>NZ_MEBP01000088.1:0-6581 GCF_001722075.1 Salinivibrio sp. SS2
GGCTGAATGGGCGGAAGAGAACGCAGTTGAGTTGGAATTTATTCGCCCAGGCAAACCAACGGAGAACTCCTATATAGAGCGATTTAACCGAACTTATCGGACAGAAATACTCAACATGTACGTGTTCAAAACCTTGAGTGAAGTCCGAGACCTGACAGAAAAATGGATGAAGGAATACAACGATGAACGCCCTCATGACTCACTCGATGATCTGACCCCTTGGGAGTATTTAGCAAGGCATGAAAGTAGGAAAAACTCTAATTTAGAGTGCCACTAAAACAGGGAGGGTTACATTTCCACCACTGTTAAGAACAAGTTAACTGATGACGAAGATGCGGAGTTGCCTGTAGAGCTAGCGTTTAAGTCTTTGTCTGATTTCTCACCAGATGCGGTTGCTGCCCAAGTGCCGGAGTTGAAAAAGCTGATCGAACTTCGTGAAGCTCTCGTTGCCTTGAAAGGTCCACTAGGCAACATTCCAGCATTCCGTGAACGACTGCAAGATCTTCTTCATTCAGAAGACTCTCGAGAGAAGCTTCTCGCTGAACTGAATATTGTCAGCGGTGATGAAGACACACCTAAAGAGTAATTAGATAAGTCTCAACTAACTAAGCGCTAGGAAAACAGAACATGTCAACAAATGAATCGGTGTTAGAGTCGCCAGAAGTCAAAGAAGGTGGCTTGCTTGACGAGATCATGGCGCAAACGCGCATTGCACCAAGCGAAGAAGGCTATGATGTTGCAAAGAAAGGTGTTGCGGCATTTATTGAAAACCTGATTGGCAACGACCAAACCAAAGAGCCTGTCAATAAGTCACTGGTCGACCAAATGCTCGTCGAGCTCGACAAGAAAATCAGTGCACAAATGGATGAAATTCTTCACGAAGAGTCTTTTCAACAAATGGAGTCGGCGTGGCGCGGTTTGAAGCTTTTCGTCGACCGCACTGACTTTCGTGAAAACAATAAAGTCGACATTCTTCACGTGACCAAAGAAGAGTTGCTAGACGACTTTGAGTTTGCGCCGGAAACGACACAGTCAGGCCTTTACAAACATGTCTATTCATCTGGTTATGGACAATTCGGTGGTGAACCGACTGGTGCCATTATTGGTAACTATGCCTTTACACCGTCGACGCCAGATATGAAGTTGCTTCAATACATGGGCGCGTTGGGCGCTATGGCCCACGCACCATTTATCTCGAGCGTAGGTCCTGAGTTTTTTGGTATTGAGTCTTTTGAAGAGCTGCCCAACATCAAAGATGTGAAGTCTATCTTTGAAAGTCCAAAGTATACTAAATGGCGTTCGCTCCGCGAGTCTGAAGACGCGCGTTACCTGGGTCTAACCGCGCCTCGCTTCTTACTGCGTGTTCCTTATGATCCGACCGAAAACCCCATTAAATCATTTGTCTATCATGAAAATGTGAGTCAGTCTCATGAGCATTACCTTTGGGGTAACACTGCGTTCGCATTCGCGACTCGTCTGACTGATAGCTTTGCAAAATACCGCTGGTGTCCAAACATCATCGGTCCTCAAAGTGGTGGTGCGGTTGAAGACCTGCCGGTTCACGTTTATGAGTCAATGGGCGCGCTACAGAGCAAGATCCCAACCGAAGTTCTGATCACCGATCGCAAAGAGTTTGAACTGGCAGAAGAAGGCTTTATCGCCCTAACCATGCGTAAGGGTAGCGACAATGCTGCATTTTTCTCTGCAAACTCGATTCAAAAGCCTAAGGTGTTCCCAAATACCAAAGAAGGCAAGGAAGCCGAGACGAACTACAAACTGGGCACGCAGCTGCCATACATGATGATTATCAACCGCTTAGCGCACTATATTAAAGTGCTACAGCGCGAGCAGATCGGTTCTTGGAAAGAGCGTCAAGATTTGGAGCGTGAGCTGAATACTTGGTTGAAGCAATATGTCGCCGATCAAGAGAACCCACCTGCAGATGTACGTAGCCGTCGTCCTCTTCGTGCCGCAAAAATTGAAGTGGCTGATGTCGAGGGAAATCCAGGTTGGTATCAGGTTTCTCTTGCGGTCCGTCCTCACTTCAAATATATGGGCGCGAACTTTGAACTGTCTCTTGTTGGTAGGCTTGATCAGTAATCATGTCATACATTGCACTAGAGGACAGTGTATTTGGTGTCGGCTTCCTTGAGCGCTTGGAAGCCGGCGCTAAGCCTGTGTCGATTACTCAGGGCCCAGAGTCACGGGATGTCGTTAATTCGATCAAAAAGAACATTGCTAATGTGTTGAATACGCGTATTGGTGGGGCACAGAGTTCTCCAGAACTTGGGCTGATAGATTTCAACGATGCGACGCTAGAAAGCTTAGATCTTTCATTGCGTGTGAAATTAGCGATTAAGCAGTGCCTAGAAACCTACGAGCCGCGGTTAACTAACATATTAGTGAGTTCTGCTTACGACGAACATTCACCATTGACGCTACGATTCAATATCGTCGCAACGGTTAACAGTGAAGCACTTCATGAAAAAGTGCAGTTGAGTTTGCTGTTGGATCAAAATCGCCAGTATCGGGTGTTGTAATTGCTATGACGCAAGACAAGTATTTTCGTGAAGAGCTCGCGTTTCTTAAAGAGCAAGGTAAAGCCTTTACTGAGCTCCATCCTCAGTTATCTCGATTTTTACATGGGAGACATACGGATCCTGATGTAGAGCGGTTATTAGAAGGCTTTGCTTTTCTCACCGGCAAATTGCGTGAAAAAGTTGAAGATGATTTTCCTGAACTGACTCATAGTATTATCAATATGCTATGGCCTAACTACTTGCGCCCTGTTCCTAGCATGTGCATCACCCAATTTTCGCCCGATCGAAGCGTGAGTGAAAAGCAGGTGATTGGCCAAGGGACAGAGCTAGACAGTATTGCTGTGATGGGTACGCAGTGTCGTTTTCAGACTTGCCGCGACGTTGAGCTTTATCCATTGAAATGCGAAAAAGTACAGGCAGAACATACACGTGAAGCAACGACCGTCCAGCTCCATATGATGCTAGATGGCGATATGTCTGCCAGTGATGCAGGGATTGATTCGCTACGTTTTTATGTCGGTGGTGACAATTATAGTGCCCAGATGATTTATCTGTGGCTCAATCACTACCTAGAGAAAGTGACCGTTAGCGTGGATGGTACTCGGTTTTCTTTACCACGAGATACGTTTCAGACGGTGGGGTTTAATCCCGGAGACAGCCTGCTTCCGTATCCGCAAAATGTCTATGATGGTTATCGGATCCTGCAGGAATATTTGTCTTTTCCTGAAGCGTTTCACTTTTTTGATATAAGTGGGCTAGATAAAGCATTACCCCAAAATGTTTATGGGCGGTTCTCTATTCAGTTGCACTTGTCGAAAACGTTACCCGCCGATGTTCGTGTTAGACAGGACAGTTTTCAGCTGTTCTGCACGCCTGTTATCAATTTGTTTAGCCATGATGCCGACCCGATAGATTTGAGCGGTAGAAATACCGAGTACAAAGTGATTCCGTCGAGTCGTAAGCCCTCACATTATGAAGTATTTAGCATTGATAGTGTGACTGGGCGTCAAGATAGATTGGTTGATGGGAAACCGGTACGCGGGCAAAAGCGTGTTTATACGCCGTTTGAGAGTTTTCAACACGAAGTAGAACGTGTCAGAAACCGAGAAACGCTTTATTACCGAGCACGTGTTAAAGACAGTATTAGAGGTGATGGATTTGAGTCTTTTATCTCCTTTATACGAGGGGATGAATCGGACTCGATTGGTGTCGACGAAGCGGTGTCAGTGAAGCTGACGTGTACGAATCGACAATTACCTCTTGATCTGGGAGTCGGCGATATCTGTGAACCCACAGATACATCGCCTCCGTTTGCGGAATTCGAAAATATTACCATCCCGACGCAATCATTGCGCCCCGTGTTGGATGGCAGCTTATTGTGGATGTTGATCTCGAATCTATCATTGAACTATTTATCGCTGCTCTCGAAAGATGCGCTGAGCTGCGTTTTAACCGCTTATGATTTTAGGGCATTGGTAGATAGACAAGCCGAACGAGTGGGTAAGAAAAGGCTAGATGCCATTGAGAAAATTGAGTCTAAGCCTATGGACAAGCTGCTCAAGGGTATGCCAGTGAGAGGCCTAAAATCAACGCTTTACTTAAATCAAGATGGGTTTGGGTCAGAGGGCGACTTATATCTGTTTGGAACGGTGCTCAGCCATTTTTTCTCGCTGTATGCGAGCATTAACTCTTTCCATGAGCTGACCGTTATTAATACAACGAATAACGAGACTTATACATGGCAGACGAAAGTCGGGATGCAGCCGCTGATATAAAAAATGAAACAGATGGCCGCACGATGACTGACTTAGTGCCAGATGTTCGGCCTTACAATTTTTATCAATTAGTGGCATTGCTACAGAAGCACGGTGGCATTGACCCCGATCAAGAAGATTGGGAACGAGAGTGCAAACTGGTTTTTAGTGCCAACCCGAGCTTAGGATTTGCGGCTTCTGATGTGGCGTCGTTGCATGATCAGAATGGTCATGCGGTGATGCTCACCAATTTTTTAGGTCTTGCGGGCTCGCAGTCGCCTTTACCCGGCTTTATCACAGAGCAATTGCTTCATGAGGAACCGGGAGGGATTAAACGGCCCTTTCTCGACTTTTTTAGCAATCGCTTGATTGCGTTGGTCTACCGGATATGGCGCAAGTATCGATATTACATTCGCTTTCAACCAGGGGCAGAAGATCAGTTTTCAGCGCAGTTGTTTGCGCTGGTTGGATTGGGTGATCCGCAGTTACGCGGAGAAACACCAATCAATTGGTGCAAGATGCTGGCATACGCGGGCACATTGGCGGGCCGGAGTCGTTCACCAACCGTTGTAGCTGGGATCATTGCCCATTGTTTTGATCTTGAAAATGTTGAGATTCGCCAATGGGTGACACGCAAAGTCAAGATTGCTAAAGAGCAACAAATGTCATTAGGGTGTATGAATGGCCGGCTGGGTGAAGATACCGTCATTGGCGAGTCAGTTTTTGATTGCAACGGCAAGTTTGTCATTTGTATTCATGAGCTAACTAGAGAACGCTTTAACGACTTTCTTCCCGTTGGAAAAGAATACCTACCACTGTGTAAGTTAGTCGAGTTTATTCTTCGTGAACAAATGGCATTTGATCTCGAGCTTTCGATGACTGATGAAGCAACACCAGCTTTTGAACTAGGTGGACAGATAGCGTTGGGGTGGACGTCGTTCTTAGGAAATGACCTAAGAGATAAGCGAGTATTAATTCAAGTAAGGCAATAATTGTTATGGCTCTAGAACATAAGCATGGATTAACGCTAGTTGTTGCCAACGCGCAAGCGCTGGAATCTGGCTTGTCAGCTCAGATCCGTTTTGTTGACTCCGGTGGTGTCATTGGCTCCGATTTTAGTGCTGATTGGCGGTTAACCGATCGACTGGGTCGTGTAAGTGGTCGTCATTGTGAAGTCGTTGTTGTTGATGGCGCGTTTTGTGTGCGTGACGACTGCGGAGAAACGTTTGTTAATGGCACGCATATGCCTTTAGGGAAAGGTCAGTTAGCCCGGTTGGCACACAAAGATGAGATACAAGTCGGCCCTTATCAAATTCGCGTGCTTACCGGCGAAGACGCGGAGTTTGATGGGGGGCACGTTGACACCTTATTTGAAACGCAGCAACACGATCTTTTGGCCGATGGGCTTAGTCAAGATATTGGTTCGGGCGAAGAAGAACCCGAGCTCACTCAAGCGATTGATCCGCTAAAAGAGCTCGATGCCCAAAACAAAGACAATCAAACGTCTAACTGGCTCTTAAATGGAGACAAAGAGCAGAAGCAGCAAACCTTTGCTGAGTCTTCATTGATAGCTAAAAACAATATTGTCGAACGAAAGCCCTCGTTTACGCCGCAAGCAGATAGCGAAGATGTCATGTCGGCATCCGTCAAGCTAAAGCGTATTTTTGGCTTTGGGCAAAAGAAACCTCAAAAGCGTGAACTTCACGCATCGAAAGCAAAAGAAGCGCTGAATCGCGTCATGTCACCTGAGACGATGCATCAAACGAAACAGAGCGAGAGAAAACCGATGGATGAAAAAGAACTAGGGCTGTTGGAGCAAGAAGTGGCGAAGAGCTTAAGTCATGAGCCTACTTCGTCACCACAGCCTAATAATGATCATGGCCAACATTTACTGACTGGGCCGATGCTGGATGGATTGGGCGTGAGAGTCACGAACGACCACGATATGCAGAAGATGCATTTCCTCTCACAGGAGATGGGACAGTCATTGCAAGCATGCTTAAAAGGGTTGTTGGCGCTTCATGAACAAGCCGCAGAGGGGCGTTTCGGTACCATGAATCGCAACTTGCAACCTATTGAAGATAACCCGCTTCGTTTGGGCCTAACGTATGAAGAGACCGTCCGAACCATGTATGACGCAGACAAAAGCTTAGTGCATTTATCTGCGCCAGCGGCGATCGCAGAAAGCTTAAAAAATGTGAGAGATCACAACGATGCGACGCAAGAGGCGATATCGGAAGCGCTTGACCAAATTTTACACGCCTTCTCGGCGTTGTTTCCTAAATCA
>NZ_MEBP01000089.1:0-25713 GCF_001722075.1 Salinivibrio sp. SS2
TGTGTGATGGCCAGTATAGACATCTAATCTTGAAGACTGACGTGTACTCTCGACTTGAATGTGGTAGGCCTGCCGCCAGCGTTCAATCTGAGCCATGATCAAACTCTTCAATTAAAGTTTTTTCGAAACCGAAGTTTCAGCTCAATGAATACTGATTACTGTTTATCTCCGAAGAGAAAAACGAATTGACTGTGCCGAATAACTAAAAGTTATCGTTTGGTCACTCAGCTCATCGAATAAATCTTTTTGTCTATTCTCAACGAGTGCTCACACAGATTGCATAGGTCAAATTGTTAAAGAGCGTGTCGATCTAGTGTTCGGCATTTCGTGACTTGCGTCTCATTGCCCCGTCGACAGGAAGCGCAGTATAGAGATTTCAGTTTTTCCCGCAACCCCTAAATATAAAAAAAATGCGCCTTGCGGTTTGTTTGTCTACAAAACAAACAAAAACCGTCAAGACGCCAAAGATTACCGTTCAATTAATGCTGATTCTGGCGCTCTTCTGCCCGCTCTTTCGCGCGGCAATGTCGAATAGACGCCCACGCCATAAAGAAAAGTACAAAAGGGATGGCGCCAGCGGTCCATTCAGCCCACGTGTAGTAAGCCAATGTTTCAATAATGATGACATGGCCCAGAATCAGTAGGGCTGCGCAGATAATCGCAACGACCATCATGCTTAGCTCTGATTTCATCCTTTTCTCCCCCTAAAGTGTGTGCCCAGTTAGTGTATGCCTAGGGCCAGTGACGGGATTAGTACAAAGCCACCGCTATTTAGCTGTAACAGTATCGGCTATTGATAAAGATGAGAGCACAGTCGCAATCTGTGTAAGGCCGCTGTCAACGCTCGCTGGCGCATCAGCATCAACAGTCTCAGGTGCACTGATAGAGAAGTTTAAGCGGAAGCTGTCGTTAAACCGATCGTCAGTGGCAAACAAAGCGCCCGGTGCGAGTGTAATGCCATATGGCAGGAGTTCTCGAAATAGCTGGCGAGTGTCCATGCCATTATTCAGTGTGACCCATAAGAAGTAGCCACCTTGAGGGTCGGTGATCGATGCACTCGTCGGCAAAATACGACGCAGACTGTCACGTACCGCGTGTTTACGCTGTAACAAGGCAGTGCGCAAACGGCGCAGGTGTGCGTCATATCCACCCTGCTGCAAATAATGCGCGATAGCGAGCTGGTTAGGAGCACCGACAGATAAACTAGACACATACTGTCGCTTTTCAATTTGTGTGGCATAACATCCTGCCGCCACCCAACCGACCCTGAAACCAGGCGCTAACTGTTTCGAAAACGACCCACAATGCAAAACCAGCCCTTGGCTGTCATAACACTTCAGTGGCATGGGGCGTGATTCAGAGAAAAAGAGCTCACCATAGACATCGTCTTCTATTAAAGGGACTTGGTGATGCGCGAGCAGTGATACCAGTGCTGGTCTATCTTTTTCAGGAATCGATGCCCCCGTTGGGTTATGAAAGTTACTCATCAGCCAACAAGCAGCTACGTGGTGAGTACTCAACGCAGCTTCAAGCGCGTTTATATTTACTCCCGTTTCAGGATCGACCGGCACGGGCACGGGTTCCAGTTGCAACCGCTCAAGGGTTTGCAGCACCCCATAAAAGGCTGGCGCTTCGATGATCACTTTATCCCCGGGCTGAGTCAGGGCCGCCAGTGATAGGCTTAACGCTTCGATGGCACCATTGGTGATGATGATCTCATCCATCGCCACTTTTATTCCTTGCCGCAGATAGCGCTGCGCAATCATGCGACGCAAGCCTTCATCGCCGGGAGGAAGCATGGTGAGATAATCTGGATGCGATGATTGACGAAGGACTCGTGCCATCGCCCGCCCTAACGCTTGCATGGGAAATAGCGTGGGATCAGGGAACGCCGAGCCGAACGGAAAGCACGAGCCTGACTTGCTCGCACTGATCACATCAAAGACATCTTGATGCGCCTGCAGCCAATGAGAGTCTGCTTGAGGACGCGCCAAAGAGTCGGAGGACAATTGATTGTAATGCGGACGCACAAAGTATCCAGCTCTGGGGCGAGCCTCAACCCAGCCATCCGCTTCTAACTGCTCATAAGCGCGCATGACAGTCATTGGGCTAACATGTTGGAGGCGGCTCATCTCACGAACGGAAGGGATCCGCTCACCGGCTTGCCACACCCTTTGATCGATTTGCGTTTTTACCCAAACGGCGATGTCTTGATAGCGAACTTGCACCATACCACTCCCTGTGACAACCACGGCTCGATAATACCTTGCCGTGTTCGCTTTGCCTTGCGCGATACCCGAGGATTGTGAAGTCATCACGGTTCAGGCGACATAAACGAAAAAAGCCCCTGTCTTTCGACAGGGGCTTTTTTGGGATTTGGTGCCGAGAGAGGGACTTGAACCCTCACACCCGTTAAGGCGGCGGATTTTGAATCCGCTGCGTCTACCAATTCCGCCATCTCGGCAAGTGCTGGCAATTATACGTACCGCCCTTTCGAGTGCAAGCATTAAAAAACAAAAAATGTTTGTTCGCGCTATTTTTAACCAATTCGCGGTTAAATACATCAAAGGCGGTGTAATCATGAGCAAACGACATCGCAAAACCGCCCTATCAGCTTACTCACCTAAACAGTGAATGTGCTAGGCTAGCGGCGACTTTGATACTTGGATGTAGCTAAACCATGCAGACTTCTTCTATTGCATGCCCAACCGCCGGTTTTTTTCGCCGTCTTGCTGTTTGGGTTTATGATCTTTTGATTGTTGCCGCATTACTTATGCTTGCGGGCGGCGCGGTGATGGCAGCATTGGCTATCGCACAAGCGCTCGGGATGTCGATGACACCTTATCAAGATGCCAGTGATTTCCTCACCCATCACCCAGTCGCGCAGCCTCTTTACACCGCCTATCTCGCCTGTGTGATTTGCGGGTTCTACGGCTACTTCTGGTGTAAAGCCGGTCAGACGCTGGGGATGCGGGCCTGGCGCCTGCGCATTCAAAATGCTGACGGTAGTAATATTCGCCCTACACAAGCACTGATTCGTCTTGCGACAGCCTGCTTTGGGCTCGGTAACCTTATCGTGATTTTCGATAAGAACAACCGCGCGTTTCAAGATCACTTCGCAGAGTGCGACATAATCGTATTACCGAAGCCCGCCAAAACCCCGAAAAGAAAGAAACAATAGCTATCATTGGGAAGGCTGCAGTGCCTTCCTCTTTTCTTCAACAATTCTATCGTAACCTCTAAATTTGATATAAAACAAAAAAACAGCGAGTTTTTAATCCTGCGACATTTTTACTTAATCTGCTTTTTATTCACCACACCTATAGAGTAAATGTGACTAATTACGCAGTCTACTCACATAGAAAAGTCATGATAGCTTAGTGGTTAGCGGTTAAACCAAATTTAAAACAATAAAAACCCACTTCACCATCATACTAAGAACATTCTGAGTGATATATCTAAGCACGCAAACTAAACAGCCATTCACTTTTAATCTGCTCATCAATTAAGCGACAGCATACAGTCCCTTTCTTTTGTGAGATATCACTAAGAACTATTCACGGATGCACTTTTACAATAAAGAAAAAGCCACTGACGACGGCAGATAAGAACAACGAAAATAACGTGAAACTTAAAAGAGTTACCTCAACACGTGTAGTGCCCTATTTTATTGCACTCAGAAGAGGTATGAGGAGATAGTATGAGTACCCAAAGTGTTCCTGAAAAAAAAGGTTGGTTCGCCAATCTGAAATTCCCATCCGCCTATACCATATTGTTCATTCTGATTGCCTTGGTCGCCGCGCTTAGTTGGATAGTACCTGCCGGTCAGTACGAACGAGAATATAACGCTGAACTCGGCCGAGATGTGCCTGTATCAGGCACCTACCACCAAGTAGAGAGTAACCCTCAAGGCGTGGTCGACGTGCTGCTGGCCCCCATTGACGGTTTTTATAACCACGAAACCTATGAAGCGGCCGCCATTGATGTCTCACTCTTCATCCTCATTATTGGTGGCTTTTTAGGTCTGGTGACCAAAACCGGTGCCATTGATGCAGGAATTGAGCGGGTGACCAAACGCTTAGAAGGACGCGAAGAGTGGATGATCCCTATCCTAATGGGCCTCTTTGCCGCGGGCGGTACGATTTACGGGATGGCCGAAGAGTCCTTGCCTTTTTATACCCTACTCGTCCCTGTGATGATGGCGGCACGCTTTGACCCTGTGGTAGCAGCGGCTACCGTACTCCTTGGTGCCGGTATTGGTACTTTAGGATCAACCATCAACCCGTTTGCAACTGTCATTGCCGCGAATGCCGCCGGTATCCCTTTTACCGATGGTATTCTGTTACGCCTCGCTATCTTGGCCATTGGCTGGCTTATCTGTGTTACCTATGTGATGCGTTATGCCCGCAAAGTGCGCGCCGACCAGAGCCAATCCATTGTTTATGATCAGTTTGAGAGCAATAAAAAACACTTCCTTGGCGATCATGACGAAACACAAACGCTTGCTTTCACTACCACGCGTAAAGTGATCTTAGGCATTTTTGCTGCCGCGTTTGCCGTGATGATCTATGGCGTATCCTCGCTAGGATGGTGGATGGCCGAGATCTCTGCCGTTTTCCTCGGTGCTGCGATTATTATTGGTCTGATTGCACGTATGAGTGAAGAAGAGATCACCACCAGCTTTATTGATGGCGCACGAGACCTTCTGGGGGTGGCCCTTATCATCGGTATTGCCCGCGGTATCGTGGTGATAATGGATAAAGGCATGATCACAGATACCATCTTAAACAGTGCTGAAGGTATGGTGACTGGGCTATCGTCTTTTGTTTTTATCAACGTTATGTATTGGCTGGAAGTCTTGCTGTCTTTCTTGGTGCCATCATCATCTGGTTTGGCAGTCCTCACCATGCCTATCATGGCGCCACTGGCTGACTTTGCAAACGTTGGGCGCGAGTTAGTCGTAACCGCTTATCAATCTGCATCCGGTGTCGTCAACCTCGTCACCCCAACCTCCGGCGTGGTGATGGGTGGCCTTGCGATCGCTCGCGTTCCCTATGTTAAATGGATCAAATGGGTGGCGCCTTTACTCGGTATTCTTACCATCATGATTATGATCATGCTCAGTGTAGGTGTCATGCTATAATCTCTACTGATACACCGACTAGCGCGCTCACGTATTCGTCAGCGCGCTTTTTTATGTCTGCCACTCCCTCGCTCAGTCATGCTTCACCACGCTGATATATTCCTCTTCTCTTCTCATAACAACATGGCACCGTATTTCTCTTTTTACACCGTTCCGTTACCGGTATAAAACAAACATCCTCCACCCGGACACTAAGTACAGTTATTTTACACTTTTAACAAAAAACGTATTTATATCGACATCAATCACAGTTTTGAGGAAAAAAACGGCTTTATTTGTTAACAAAGAAAAAATAGAAAGATAGCCATTCACTTATTACGCATACCCTCACCATTCAAAGTAATACTGATTGGCATAAAAAAGAAAACAGATCCGCATTAATAAAGGGAAATTAAAAAACATTTCGCTAGACACTCACAATTCCTGCTTAATTATTAAAAAACAAAAAAACCTCATGCCATAAATACCATTAACACAGGGTAAAAAAGGCAAAAGACAATGTTTTAATTCACTGTGATCTAACTTCAAGAATACCCCAGACACCGCGTTAGAATGAATCTGTACCCAATAATACATCTGCACTTTTTATTCATCCCTTCCGATAAAAAGCCAAGCAGAGATATACGGAGAAAGAAAGATGAACAACTTCTATGTCGGCTCTGAAATTGGTCAATTACGTACCGTGATGCTGCATCGTCCTGAGCGTGCGCTCACCCACTTAACACCATCAAACTGTCATGACTTACTGTTTGATGATGTTCTGTCCGTTGAACGTGCAGGTGAAGAGCATGACAAATTTGCTCAAACCCTACGTGATCAAGGCGTTGAAGTCCTCCTGCTCCAAAATCTACTGGCTGAGACTCTAGATGTACCTGAAGCCAAAGACTGGCTGATGAACCTAAAAATCTCGGATTATACCTTCGGCCCTTCGTTTGCTAATGACATCCGTTGCTATTTGAATGACTTGCCTCACCATGAACTCGCGTCGATGTTCTTAGGCGGATTGGCCTACTCTGAGCTGCCAATCGCAACAACCTCTATGTTGCAAGCCATGCACGCACCGTCCGACTTTATTATTGATCCACTCCCCAACCACCTATTCACCCGCGATACCTCCTGCTGGGTTTACGGTGGTGTATCAATTAACCCAATGGCGAAACCCGCGCGTAAACGTGAAACCAATCATCTTCGCGCCATTTATAAATGGCACCCTCGCTTTGCTAACGGTGATTTTATTACCTACTTCGGCGGCGAAAATATCGACTATGACAACGCCACCATTGAAGGCGGCGATGTTACCGTCCTCGGCAAGGGCGTGGTGCTTATCGGTATGTCCGAGCGCACAACCCCACAAGGGGTAGAAAACTTGGCTTCTAGCTTATTTAGACACGGCCAAGCCAAACAAGTGATTGCGATGGAGCTACCGAAACACCGCTCTTGCATGCACCTTGATACCGTGATGACCCATATGCGCGAAGATACCTTCTCGGTATACCCAGAAGTGATCCGTAAAGACATCAAATGCTGGAGCCTCACCGGTGATCGCACCGGCAAGCTAAACGTTCGCGAAGAGGATTACTTCCTGACCGCGATTGAAAAAGGACTGGATGTTGGCCCACTAAATCTGATCACCACAGGGGGTGACAGCTTCGAAGCCGAACGCGAACAGTGGAATGATGCTAACAACGTACTGACTGTCCGTCCTGGCGTAGTCGTGGGTTATGAACGCAACACCTATACCAATGAAAAGTATGACAAAGCGGGTATCACTGTGTTGTCGATTCCTGGTGACGAATTAGGTCGCGGTCGTGGCGGAGCACGCTGCATGAGCTGCCCAATCCATCGTGACGGCATCTAATCACCTTGTTGGGCTGAGCAAGTAGCTCAGCCCCCACCGACTGTAGAGAGTATTAAGTATGAAAAAACAAACTGTGGTGGTGGCACTCGGAGGCAATGCACTCCTTCGCCGGGGTGAGCCTTTAGAAGCTGACATTCAACGCGCCAATATTGCCAAAGCAGCAAAAACCATTGCGGCGATTGGCGAACAATACAACGTGGTGCTCGTGCACGGTAATGGTCCACAGGTTGGCCTACTCGCCTTACAGGGGCTGGAGTATAAATCCGTCACGCCATATCCACTTGACGTTCTCGGTTCAGAAACCCAAGGCATGATTGGCTATATGTTAATGCAAGAGCTGCATAACTTAGCCCCCGAGCAACACGTTTCTTGCATGCTCACGCAAATGACCGTCGATCCAAATGATCCCGCGTTTGCCAATCCCACCAAGCCCATTGGTCCCGTTTACGACCAACAAGAGGCCTCGGCGCTGGCTGAAAAATACGGCTGGGATATCAAACCAGATGGCCAATATTATCGTCGTGTTGTACCCAGCCCACAACCAACCGGCATTGTGGAAGATGACGCCATCGCTAGCCTGATTGCGCAAGGACACCTTGTGATTTGTACCGGTGGTGGCGGCATTCCTGTGATTCAAGAGGGGAATCAGCTTAAAGGGATTGAGGCTGTGATTGATAAAGACATGTCAGCGGCTTTCCTTGCTCGTCAAATCAATGCCGATGCTTTGCTGATTTTGACCGATGCCGACGCGGTGTATTTGGACTATGGCCAACCCACCCAACGCGCATTGGCAGATACCACCCCTGATGATCTAAGCCAATACACCTTCGACGCTGGCTCCATGGGACCCAAAATTGACGCGTCCTGCGAATTTATCCGTCAAGGCGGAAAACTGGTTGGCATCGGTGCCTTAGAGGATGGCCTTGCCATTCTTGCCGGCCAAGCCGGTACACGTATTCGTGCCCAAGCAGTCAATAACAACAATATTTCTCACGGCCAACCTGCACCAGCGCAAGCCTGAGACCAATAACGAGAGGATTACCCACTATGGCATTTAATCTACGTAACCGTAACTTCCTAAAGCTGCTGGACTTCACACCCCGTGAGATCCAACACTTTATCGACATGGCCATTGAACTCAAAAAAGCCAAATACAATGGCTATGAAACCCCACGTTTAAAAGGCAAAAATATCGCGCTGATCTTTGAAAAGTCGTCGACTCGTACTCGCTGTGCGTTTGAAACCGCCGTGTTCGACCAAGGCGGACAAGTCAGCTATATCGGCCCAACAGGCTCTCAAATTGGCCACAAAGAGTCCATGAAAGATACAGCCCGTGTGCTTGGTCGCATGTATGACGGCATTGAATACCGTGGCTTTGGCCAAGCGATTGTTGAAGAGCTGGGCGAATATGCTGGTGTGCCGGTCTGGAACGGGTTAACCACCGAGTTTCACCCCACTCAAATCTTGGCGGATTTGATGACCATGATCGAACATGGTCGTGGAAAACAGCTTCACGAAATGCGCTTTGCGTACCTCGGTGATGCCCGAAACAACATGGGCAACTCTCTGATGGTCGGTGCGGCTAAAATGGGGATGGATATTCGTCTAGTGGCGCCAAAAGCATTCTGGCCCGAAGAAGAGCTGGTTGCACAATGCCGCGCGATCGCTGAACAAACGGGCGCACGTATTACCCTCACCGAGGACGTGCAGGAAGGTGTCAAAGACTGTGATTTCTTGTACACCGACGTGTGGGTATCTATGGGTGAATCCAAAGAAGCATGGGATGAGCGTGTCGCATTGATGAAGCCTTACCAAGTCAATATGGACGTGGTCAAAGCAACCGGCAATCCACACGTAAAATTCATGCATTGCTTACCTGCTTTCCACAATAACGAAACCACCGTGGGTGCGGAAATCGAAGCCAAATATGGCTTAAAAGGCCTTGAAGTGACAGAAGATGTCTTCGAGTCCGACTATTCGATTGTCTTTGATGAAGCAGAAAATCGCCTGCACACCATCAAAGCGGTCATGGTTGCCACTCTCGGCGACTGATCCACGCGCCGGGTGCCTATGCATCCGGCGTCTATTCTTTGCGTCAAGCAGTGACCATCATCAAGGTTTGCCCCCGCCAACACTGATACTATGCGTTTAAAATCACCAGAAAGCAGTGAAATTCACTATTTTCGAGGTTAATAGCCATCGATTATAAAGGAGTGACCGGTGAGTGATTATGCAATTCCGTCGGTGACAGCCTCCAATCCGGAGGAGAACATCCTCTCAGCCTGCCGGCATTTATTACAAACCCAAAGCTTTACCACCCAAGACGAAGTGCGTCAGCAGTTGGTCCAACTGGGGTATCTCGACGTCAGCCAATCTACCGTCTCTCGTTTGCTCTCCAAACTTGGAGTGGCAAAGATCCCCAATGCACATGGACAGAAGGTGTATTCGATCAGTGGCGATATTGAGCCCGTTTACGCGGTGTCATCGGTAGGATCTCAAATTGATGAAATTACGTGCAGTCATGCCATGGTGGTGATCAAAACCCACCCTGGTGGTGCGCAGTTGATCGCGCGCTTAATCGATCTGAATCGTCACCCTGCGATTTTAGGCACGGTAGGCGGTAACGACACGATTTTTGTTGCACCTCGCCGTGTGAGCGAGTTGAACTTATGCGAAAAAGCAGTACGAGAACGTCTGGCAAGCGAGTAAGTACTTTACCTCGCCGCGCAACCGTTGCAGACTATCAACGTCGCTTTTTTAACAAAGGAACACAGCATGACCCAAGTACTGCAAACTGAGCAGGCACCTGAAGCTATTGGCCCATATTCACAGGGTGTCGATCTCGGCAACATGGTACTGACTTCCGGTCAGATCCCTGTCAATCCAGTGACTGGTCAAATTTCACCAGAGATCACTGCACAAACACGCCAATCACTCGATAACGTTAAAGCCGTTGTTGAAGCGGCGGGCCTCAAAGTGAACGACATTGTTAAACTGACTGTCTTCGTTAAAAACCTTGAGGACTTTGCGGAAATCAATAAAGTCTACGGCGCTTTCTTTGATGAGCACGGCGTAGAAAACTATCCCGCCCGTTCTTGTGTGGAAGTCGCTCGCCTTCCTAAAGATGTAGATATTGAAATTGAAGGGATTGCGGTGCGTCACGCGTAACCTATGCCCTTGCATACAAGAAAGCGGCGTATGACGCCGCTTTTTTTATGCTTCCTCACGCCTAAGCCATAGCATGCGCCGGCGTCATCGCACAAATGTGAGCAAATACCTGTGAGAACCAAGCCGTAAATTGCTCCGGCGAGTCCGCCAGTGCGGCTTGTATATCTTGCTCCGACCACCAGCAACAATCCGATACCTCATCGGGGTTTAAGATCGTCTCCACATGATTCACTTCACACGCAATCACCTGATCCCACTCGTGCTCAACCAGACCGTTATCCAGTTCAGCACGGTAGATAAAGACAGGCCCCATGGCGAAATCAAGCGGACGCGCAATACCAAGCTCTTCATATAAACGCCGCTTGGCCGCGGCAGCCACAGGTTCATCTTTTTTGGGGTGCGAGCAGCAGGTATTGGTCCATAACCCACCGCTGTGATATTTGCTGTCAGCACGACGCTGAAGCAAGAACTCACGCTCACCGTCTTGGTTAAGACGGTATAACATGAGCGAAAAGGCCGAGTGCAGCCATCCTTGCTGGTGGGCCTCCAACTTTTCAGCGGTCCCCTTGGGTTCACCCTCAGGTGACACCAAGACCACATGGTGACGCTGGGTTGGGGTCATGAGACACTCCTCAATTATGCAGACTGCTTATTACGCTCAGCCACTTCCGCATCCAACTGCTCAAGTTTCGCTTTCATCAGTTGATGACAGTGTGCAGCAAGTTCGCGCACATTCTCTTTACTGTAGCCCTCGACCGATATCGGTGCCATCACTTCCACAATCACATGACCATTGTTCCAACGGTTCGCTTTGCAATGATGGGTCGAGCTACATACCACCGGCACCAGCGGTACTTGTGCGCCAATGGCAGCATGGAATGCGCCTGTTTTAAACGGCAATAAGCCGCGGCCACGCGAACGTGTTCCCTCTGGGAATAACCATACGCATAATTGCTTCTCACGGATCTTTTCAATCACTTGAGCAATGGTTCCCATCGCTTTACTGCGGTTGGCACGATCAATCAATACGTTACCGGTAAGCCAATACAGCTGACCAAAAATTGGGATCCACAACAGGCTTTTTTTGCCCACAGTGACCGCGCCCGGCATCAGTGCATTCGAGAGCGTGACCATGTCCCAGTTACTTTGGTGGTTAGCAATACACACACTCGCGCCCGGTTCACGTGATGCGCCCTCGGCAAAGCGCAGCTCTACCTTGGTACCAAATAAGCCAGATAGACGACCAAACCATTTACTAATCTGGTAGCAGTTGCGTGGGTTACGTGGACTGAGCAGGCAATACAGCCCACCAAACACAAATAGCAAGATTGCGACAATCAGTACGGCAATCAGCCGTAACACAATAATCATTTCTCTCTCCAAAAGAGCAGACTGTCAAAGGCGAGTCAGTATACGGATTCGGAACAAAAATGCACCTAGTGAAAAAACGCACCTTCCAAATAAGGTGCGTTCATCGGACTAGCTGTCTTGCTCGTCAATAAGGATTTCTACCGCGGAGACCCGTTGCAGGCCTCTTGGCAGCATGCTGCCACGACGACCCCGTTCACCACGGAAGTTGTCGAGATCGGCGGCTTTTAAGGTCAACTTACGCTTGCCTGCATGCAGGGTCACGCCTGCTCCTTGCGGTAAGACATGTAACTGACTAAGCACCTCATCACGTGATTTGGCGCGCGCACCAGGGATATTGATGATCTTGTTTCCTTTACCTTTGCCCAACTGCGGCAAATCATGGATAGGGAATACCAACATCCGTCCCTCATTGGAAATGGCCAAGATCTGATCCGTTTCTAAGTCGTGAATACGGCGAGGCGGCATCACTTCGGCATGCTCAGGCACAGTTAACAGCGCTTTACCACTACGGTTTTTCGACAGCATGTCTGCCTGTTTACACACAAAGCCATAGCCTGCATCCGAGGCAAGTAACGTCAGTTGGCTTTCATCCGCCATCATCACATGACGAATCGACGAGCCTGGGGTGATATTGATACGGCCCGTGATCGGTTCACCCTGACTGCGCGCCGACGGCAAGGTGTGCGATTCAATGGCATAGCTACGTCCGTCTGACCCCAAGAACACCGCAGGTTGATTGCTCTTGCCCGGCGCCGCATCGAGAAACTTGTCTCCCGCTTTATAGTTAAGCCCAGCCGCATCAACATCGTGCCCCTTGGCATGACGAATCCACCCTTTTTCCGACAACACCACGGTAATCGGCTCACTGGGGATCAAATCACGCTCCGTCATGGCTTTGGCTTCTTCACGTTCCACCAACGGCGAGCGTCGATCATCACCGTACTTTTCGGCATCGGCGAGGATCTCTTTTTTGATCAAGGTATTCAACCGACGCTCTGAGCCTAACAGGGTTTGCAACTTGTCCCGCTCTTTACTGAGCTCATCTTGCTCACCACGGATTTTGATCTCTTCGAGTTTGGCCAATTGACGCAGTTTGATCTCTAGAATCGCTTCCGCTTGCTTCTCACTAAGCCCAAAGCGCTTGATCAGTTCTGCCTTTGGATCATCCTCACTGCGGATGATTTCAATCACCTCATCAATATTGAGGTACGCGACCAATAAGCCCTCAAGAATGTGCAAACGCGCCAACACCTTCTCGAGACGATACTCCAAGCGACGACGCACCGTATCCCGACGGAACGTCAACCACTCCGACAGGATCATTTGCAGCCCTTTTACTTGCGGGCGTGCATCGAGGCCGATCATGTTGAGGTTAACGCGATAGTTTTTCTCAAGATCCGTTGACGCGAATAAGTGATTCATCAACTGATCACTATCAACTCGGTTAGAGCGCGGCACCACCACGATACGTGTCGGGTTTTCGTGGTCAGACTCATCACGCAAGTCATCGACCATCGGCAGTTTTTTCGCCCGCATTTGGTTGGCGATTTGCTCGAGTAACTTGGCGCCAGAGACTTGATGCGGCAGTGCTGTGATCACAATGTCGCCGCTTTCTTTGTGCCAACGAGCTCGCATCTTGATGCTGCCACGACCACTGGTATAAAGCTTTTTCAGCTCGTGATGAGGTGTAATGACTTCTGCTTCAGTCGGATAATCCGGCCCTTTGACGTATTCCATCAGGCCATCCAGATCGATACTGGGTTTATCAATCATCGCCGCCAGCGCGTTAGCAAGTTCGCGCGCATTGTGCGGGGGAATATCGGTGGCCATACCAACCGCAATCCCGGTCACCCCATTGAGGAGAATATGAGGAAGGCGCGCAGGTAAGGTTTTCGGCTCTTTCATGGTGCCATCAAAGTTTGGCACCCAATCCACAGTTCCTTGTCCCAGCTCTTGTAAGAGGACTTCCGAGAAGCGCGACAGGCGTGATTCGGTATAACGCATCGCCGCGAACGATTTGGGATCGTCCGGCGCCCCCCAGTTACCTTGACCATCCACCAGCGGATAACGATAAGAGAAAGGTTGCGCCATCAATACCATGGCTTCGTAGCAGGCAGAATCACCATGAGGGTGATACTTACCGAGCACGTCCCCAACAGTACGCGCTGATTTTTTATATTTGGCGGAGGCAGACAGCCCCAGCTCAGACATTGCATAAATAATTCGGCGCTGTACCGGTTTTAATCCGTCACCGATAAACGGCAGCGCACGGTCCATGATGACGTACATCGAGTAGTTGAGGTAAGCATCCTCTGTAAACTTGCGCAAGGCAAGCTGCTCGACGCCATCATAAGTCACCTCTGTCATGCTGATAGTATCCCGTTATATTTGTTTAAATCTCGGTCAGCTCGGCCATGTCGCCTTTTTGCTGCAACCAGTTACGACGATCTTCTGCCCGTTTTTTACCTAGCAGCATGTCCATCATTAATTGGGTTTGCTCAGGATCATCAATCGTCAGTTGCACCAAACGGCGTGTATTTGGATCCATCGTGGTTTCACGCAGTTGCAAAGGGTTCATTTCCCCCAGCCCTTTAAAGCGCTGTACGTTGATTTTTCCGCGTTTATTACTTAATCGTTCAAGGATGCCTTCTTTCTCGTCTTCATCGAGGGCGTAAAAGACTTCTTTTCCGCAATCAATACGGTATAAAGGCGGCATCGCAACATACACGTGCCCTGCTTCGACTAGGGCACGGAAATGCTGCACAAACAACGCACATAACAGCGTCGCAATATGTAGACCATCAGAATCCGCATCGGCGAGAATGCAGACTTTATCGTAGCGCAATCCGGACAGATCACCGGAGTCAGGGTCTATCCCTAGCGCCACCGAAATATCATGCACCTCTTGGGAGGCGAGGACTTGGTCAGCTGATACTTCCCACGTATTAAGAATTTTACCGCGTAGCGGCATCACCGCCTGAAACTCACGATCACGAGCCTGTTTCGCTGAGCCACCTGCCGAGTCACCCTCCACCAAAAAGAGTTCGGTGCGACTGGAATCTTGCATCGCGCAGTCTGTCAGCTTACCGGGCAACGCTGGCCCCGAGGCGACCTTTTTCCGTACCACCTTTTTCGCAGCGCGCATACGGCGATGGGCGCTGGCAATGCACACCTCAGCCAAACGCTCGGCCAAGTGAGGACGCTCGTTCAGCCACAAGCTAAAGGCATCTTTGACCACGCCAGACACAAAGGCCGCACATTGACGTGAGGACAAACGCTCTTTCGTTTGGCCGGCAAATTGCGGGTCTTGGATTTTCACTGACAAGACGTATGCACAGCGCTCCCAGATATCATCCGCGGTGAGCTTCACACCACGAGGCAATAGGTTGCGGAACTCGCAGAACTCGCGCATCGCTTCCAGCATACCTTGGCGCAAGCCATTGACATGGGTGCCACCTTGCGGCGTCGGAATCAAGTTAACATAGCTTTCAGTAGTTAATTCACCGCCTTCCGGTAACCAAATCACCGCCCAATCGACCGCTTCGTTCTTACCGCTGAACTCACCGACAAAGGGGGTTTCAGGCAATAATTCAAAGCCCTTCACACTGTCGGCAAGATAGTCTTTTAGGCCCGCTTCGTAGCACCAGCTAATGGTTTCATCGGTATTTTTATCGGTGAAATTGATGGTTAAGCCCGGGCAAAGGACAGCTTTGGCTTTTAATATGGTTTTTAAGCGTGACAGCGAGAATTTACCGGAATCGAAAAACTGACTGTCCGGCCAAAAGTGCACCCGCGTGCCACGATTGCGTCGTCCGCACGTGCCTGTCACGGTCAAGTCTTGCACTTTGTCGCCGTTTTCGAAGGCGATGTCATAGACTTGCCCATCGCGCTTAACCGTGATCTCAACACGACGAGACAAGGCGTTAACCACAGAGATCCCGACCCCGTGCAAACCACCACTAAATTGATAGCTTTTGTTGGAGAACTTGCCGCCAGCGTGAAGCTTACAGAGGATCAGCTCAACCCCAGACACCCCTTCTTCTGGGTGAATATCTACAGGCATCCCACGGCCATCATCAATCACTTCTAATGATTGGTCGGCATGAAGGATCACATCGATTTTACTCGCGTGGCCGGCAAGGGCTTCGTCGACACTGTTATCGATCACTTCTTGCCCTAAATGGTTAGGGCGACTGGTATCTGTGTACATACCCGGGCGTCGGCGCACTGGCTCGAGCCCGTTGAGGACTTCTATCGATCCTGCGTTATAACTTTGCTCTGTCATAATCGATTGGCTTAATAAATGTGATGACATGGTCAGCAAGGGGGCCTAGCTTGTCAAGCTCCGCCCCCTGTTACCGCGAGTTTATGTGAACTGCCATCCGCCTCGTACGCCGCCGTGTTCAAGCGAGACAAGGTTTGCCTAAGACGTTGGCAATAAAAGGAGGCTACAATCCAAGGAACTGGATAATGTCGGCGCAGTAGCGTTCAAAGCCAACAAAACTATGATCGCCCTCTGGTTCAACCGTTTGTCGACTGGCACTAAATTTCTCAACCGCTTGACGATAGTCGAGCACTTCATCCCCCATTTGCTGCAGCAGCCAAAATTGCGAAGGGTGCGTCAAGGTAGGCACATCCAGCGTGCGCAGCGCCAAAATATCGTCAGCATCGAGCTGATAGCGCTCATGGGTGTAAGGGTTCACCTGCTCGCCGATATAATCTTGCAATAACTCATATGGGCGTACTGCGGGATTGACCAACACCGCCGGTATATCATAGCGCTCACTGAGCCAAGTGGCGAGAAATCCCCCCAGTGAACTGCCAACGAGCCCCAGCTGATGGGTGGCACCATAGGTATCGACCAACTCAGTCAACAGGTTCACGGTGGGTTCTGGGTGGCTCGGCAGTTGCGGGACGAGCACCTGAATATCCGGACGCATTGTTTGACAATACGCCCGCATTTGTCGTGCTTTTAACGACTGCGGAGAACTATTAAAGCCATGGAGATAAAGCAGTGCTGAGGCCATTGGGTTAGTATCCACTGGAGTCAAAATCAGGACGGAACTGTTGCCCCGTCACACGCTCGACTTGGCTCTCAATCCGTCCATCACTGTGCAAATCTAACCAGCGCCAGCCGGGGTTTTGATTATCCAATGCAAAGTCATGCGAGTCCGGCATAAATTGGATACAGGTTGACGGCGATGCCATAACTTGTACACCTTGATGGCGAACATTCAGCGCTTGGTGAATGTGTCCACACACCACGGCTTTTGCCTGTGGGTGTGCCGCCATGATCTGCCAAAACCGCTCGCGGTTAACCAACTTGTGTTGATCGAGCCAAGTACTGCCGGCCTCTAGCGGATGATGATGCAATAACACCAGTGCATGGCGCTGTGGATACTCACTTAAGTGCTGATCTAACAGGCGTAACTGTTCGCTAGATAATTCACCATGTGGCACGCCCGACACTTGGCTGTCGAGTAATACCATTTGCCAGTGCTCGCCAAGCAACACTTGTGAACAATGCGACAGCGAGCCAGATTGCAATACCGAACGCATCTCGGGTTGAAAATCATGGTTTCCCGGCAGCCAAAAACAGGGTTGCTGCCAACGCTGAATTCCATCTACAAAGCGGCGATAAGATAACGCTGAGTGATCTTGAGATAAATCGCCGGTCGCAATAATGGCATCAAAGGTACGTTGTGTGGCGCTTATCGCATCAAGCACCGCATGATAACTATGCAGTGTATTAATACCCAGCAAACTGCCCTGTTCGTCCGCGAACAGGTGCGTGTCGGTGATTTGCAGGAGACGAATACAATCGCCGTTCGCGTTCTCAATCTGGCAAGGCTGCAACGTTGAAAATACCTTTGCTGGTTTAGTTTAACGATGATTTATACACGGAGTCTGAGGCGGTCACGCCGCGGCGCAAACAGTGCGCCAGCCAATCAGACAAAAATGCATTAACCTGATGTTTTTCATTGCGCTGATGCATGCGCGGATTCGGATAATCATAACGCGGTTTTAGCCGTGAAATCTGCTGCGTGGTACACACTTCAGCAACACGTGCATCATGGTATAGACGCACGGTTAAATTCGCGCGTAAGTAGTCGGGCGCTTGGCCTTGGCCGAGCTGGGCAATGTCAAGTAAGGTGGTGTAACGGGTTGACTCACGGACAACCAACGCATATTCCTGCCCTTGAATATCGTATCGACACACTTGCCCCACCTCGTCGCGTTTAGGCATTAAACGGACAAGTTTGGCGTAGTTAGTTTCATACAGGCGCATCATCGCCGGTAAGTCGACTCGATAATCTGTTTTCACACACACCTACTGTTTATTGATTGTTTTGTTCATTATAGCTTTGACGCAACCGACTAGCATTGAGTTCCAACCATTGCAGCGCAATGATGGATGCCGCGTTTTCAATCTCGCCATCGACGACCTTTTGATACGCCTGTTGACGTGAGAATCGATGAACCAAGATATCTTCATTTTCGCTTGCCAATCCGTGCACGCCAGCCGCTTCAGACGCATCGACAATCGCCACAAAGACCTCTAGTTGTTCCGAGCAGCCGCCGGAGCTGGATAAATAGCGAGTCACTCGCTCCATCTGCTGCAATAAAAGGCCGGCTTCTTCCCGTGCCTCGCGATGTGCCACTTGCTCGGGAGACTCTTGCTTATCCATCATGCCCGCAACAATCTCAAGCTGCCATGGCGAAGCCCCAGCTGCCATCGCACCGACACGAATTTGTTCTAGCATAACCACTTCGTCACGCACAGGGTCATAGGGAAGTACTGCCACCGCATGACCACGCTCAAACAACTCGCGAACCACGGTGCCACTCCAACCGCCTTTAAACAATCGGTGACGAAACTGATAGCGATGAATTGAGAAAAACCCTTGATAGCATGGTGAGATATCTTCAATCACAATGTCTTCACGGCCAAACTGACCGGGGGGATGGCTGGACATACTCGCTCCTTGCTATTTGTGGTGGCGGTGCAGTCTTATCATTGGCACGGTTGCGCTGCAAACCTTAAACTTAACTTTTTTGATAAAAGTTACAACTATTTTTAAGTCCCAATCGCAAACTGGATAGTTTACACTCAGTGTCTTAACAAATTGTCAGTTTCACGCAAGCATAATTGCGGTAAGCTAGTCGTCGTATTCTTATTGAACAGCTCAAATTCAGGGATTCTACCTATGAAAAAATTGCTCCCTTTGGCTTTAGGCTTGGCACTCGGCAGCCTAAGCTCCGTGGCTCTAGCCGACGATCTCGCCCAAATTTACCAACAAGCGAAGCAAAGTGATCCCACACTCAATCAAGCCGCCGCTGAACGTGACGCTGCGTTTTCAGCCGTGGATGCAACGCGCGGTACATTGCTACCCCAAATTGGGTTAAATGCCGGCTATTCGATTACCCGCAATGACAGCAACGATCAGCGTGACAATAACACCACCAGCGCAGACATCAGTCTAAGCCAACAAATTTTTAAGCGTGATAGCTGGATCAACCTCGATATCAGCGAAATGCAAGCTCGTCAGCTAGATGCCGTTTACGCCGCGCAACAACAAGGCTTGATGCTGCGTGTCGCACAGGCCTACTTTGACGTACTCCGTGCCATGGACAAGCTGGAATTTGTCAAAGCAGAGAAAGCGGCGGTTGGCCGTCAGCTTGAGCAAACCAAACAACGTTTCGAAGTCGGGCTCTCCGCGATTACCGACGTACACGATGCACAAGCGCAATATGACGCAGTACTCGCCGACGAAATCTTGGCCCAGAATGCCCTCACCAATAGCTATGAAGGCTTGCGTGAGATCACTGGCGAAGCGCCACGTGATTTGCGCGTGTTAGATACCGCACGTTTTAGCGCGAGTAAACCTCAGCAGCAACCAGCCGCGTTGGTTGAAACTGCCGAAGAGAAAAACTTGAAGCTGTTGGCAAGCCGTATTGCCCGTGATACTGCCAAAGAGCAAATCAAGCTAGCTGAGTCTGGCCATCTTCCGACTTTAACGTTTAGCGCTAAGTACGGCATGACAGATGTCGATAATCAGCATACTCCAGGCTCAGTCGATTCTAACGAAGGGACTGCCGGACTCACCTTTAGTTTGCCGCTGTTTACGGGCGGAAGCACCTCAGCGAATGTTGAGAAAGCGCAATATAACTACGTTGCAGCCTCGGAAAGCCTGGAAGCCACGTTCCGTTCAACCGTTAAGGATGTTCGCGCCTTCTATAACGACATTAATGCTTCTATCGGTGCCTTGCGTGCCTATGAACAAACGGTCATTTCTGCGCGTTCAGCCCTTGAAGCGACAGAAGCTGGCTTTGAAGTGGGCACACGTACCATTGTGGATGTCCTTGACGCCACACGCCGCCTGTACGATGCCAACCGTAACCTGTCGAATGCGCGTTACGACTACATCTTAAGCCGCCTTCAGTTGCGTCAAGCCGTGGGGACACTTAGCGAGCAGGACTTGCTAGAAATCAACAAAGGCTTGATTGAAAAGCGCTAAGCCTTAGCCGCTAACTTTGATCTAAAAAGGTGCCCTCAGGCACCTTTTTTTATTGACGGTTACTCGCTCGGTTTTATTGACCGCGACGAATTGACTCAATGATTTCAGTGGTGGAACAGCCGTCTTCAAAATTCAGCACTTTCACCTCACCACCGTTATCCATCACCGCCTCAGCACCCGCGATCTCATCAACCTGATAATCGCCGCCTTTGACCAATAGATCTGGCAAGACAGCACCAATCAGGCGCGCAGGTGTTTCTTCACTAAAGGGCACCACCCAGTCGACCGCCCCCAAGCCAGCCAATACCGCCATACGTCGGTCAGTCGGGTTGACAGGACGTCCAGGCCCTTTTAAGGCTTGAACCGATGCGTCTGTATTCACCGCCACAATCAGGCGATCTCCCAGTTTGGCGGCTTCATTCAAGTATGCCACATGGCCAGCATGTAAAATGTCAAAGCAGCCATTGGTCATCACCACTTTTTCACCGCGGCCTTTGGCGACTTTCACCGCCTCAATCAACTGCGCTTCTGTGGTGACACCAAACCCAGATTCGTGCGAGCCATGAATCGCTTCGGTCAACTCAATGGTAGATAAGGTAGAGGTACCGAGTTTACCGACCACTACACCAGCCGCCGCATTCGCCAGTGCGCAGGCCTCTTCGATGGGCTTGCCCGCTGCCAACGATGCCGCCAATACTGAAATCACAGTATCGCCGGCCCCGGTCACATCATAAACTTCTTTGGCCAGTGTCGGCAGATTCAGTGGGGCGACATCGGGGCGAAGTAGCGTCATACCGTGTTCACTGCGGGTCACCAATAATGCACCCAACTGATATTTTTCAATCAGCGCAACGCCTTTTTCGACCAAGTCTTCATCACTGTCTACCCGTCCAGCAACCGCTTCAAACTCAGCCATATTTGGGGTTAATAAGCTAGCACCGCGATAGCGCTCAAAATCAGTACCTTTCGGATCCACCAAGGTGGTTACACCGGCTTGCTTGGCCGCACGAATCAAGGGTTGGACTTGCGACAGTGCACCTTTCGCGTAATCGGACAAAATCATGGCCTGACATTGCGGTAAAGCCGCTTCGACTTTTGCCAACATAGGAGCCACATCCACGCCATCAAATCCCTCTTCAAAATCAAGACGGATCAGCTGCTGGTTGCGACTCATCACCCGCAACTTAGTAATCGTGGGGTGGGAATCGAGCGCGACAAAATCACACGCAACCTTGAGCGAGTGAAGTTTCTGCGTGAGCGCATCGGCCTGCTCATCCTTGCCTGTCAAACCAATGAGTTGGGTATGACCCCCTAACGCAGCGATGTTCATGGCAACGTTAGCTGCGCCACCGGGGCGCTCTTCTGTTTGATTGATCTTCACTACAGGTACAGGTGCCTCAGGCGAAATTCGCCCCGTTGGGCCATACCAATAGCGATCAAGCATCACATCACCCACGACCAAGACTTGGGCTTGGCTGTAGTCAGGAAGGCTAAGTTTCATCTGGATCTCCGATACTGTCGTTACTGGGCGATAGTAGCACAGCCCCAATAAAAATGACCTATTGTCAGATGGCGCACCGTACAAAAAACACGCAAAAACATTTCGATACCGTCACAATGAGGCAGGTTCGCGCACGATTGTGGCGGGACAGCTTTTTAATTTTGCTCTACAATAGCGCAAGCCTCTCGGCCCCTTCTGGTTTTGGTTTTCATGAGTCATTAACGCTATGAGCGATTTTTCAGCGCCCACTTTTCGGATTGGGTTTGTTCACCCTCGGTATTGGCATACTTGGCTTGGTGTCGGATTCATGTATCTGGCAAGTTGGCTTCCTTATCGCGTCCAGTTTTATTTGGGCCGCGGTCTGGGTCGACTCATGTATACGCTGATGAAACGCCGCGTTGGCATCGCCGATCGTAACCTTGCGCTCTGCTTCCCAGAAATGACCCGCGCTGAGCGTGCCGCGATGGTCAAAGAAAATTTTGCGAATTCGGGCCTTGCCTTGTTCGAAACTGGGATGGCGTGGTTTTGGCCCAAGTGGCGAATCAACAAGCATGTCACCATTGAAGGGTTAGACACCCTGATTGATCTGGAAAAGCAAGGTAAAGGGGTATTGCTGATCGCCGTCCACTCACTCAATCTAGAAATCGGTGCACGTGGCCTTAGTGACCAAACACCTGGCGTTGGCGTTTACCGCCCCAATGCCAACCCTGTCTATGACTGGTTCCAGTTTCGTGGCCGAATGAAACGTAACATTGGCGTGGATCGAAAAGACGTCAAATCTATGATCCGCTACCTCAAAGAGGGGCACCGGATGTGGTACGCCCCCGACCATGACTACGGCCGACGCCGCTCAACCTTTGCGCCGCTTTTTGCGGTCGAAAAAGCCTGTACCACCACAGGGACGAGCTTGCTCGCCACTGCCGGTCATGCAACCGTGGTGCCTTTTTCCGTGATACGCCAACGACGCAATGGGCAGTATCTCGTTAAGATAGAGGCGCCAATCAAACACTTTCCTAAAGACGCCCATGAAGCCGCCGTGGTTACCAACCAAGCGGTTGAGCGTTTAATTCTTCGCGCCCCAGAGCAATACATGTGGCTACACCGACGTTTTAAAACACGTCCCGAAGGTGAGCCTTCGTTGTATTGAGTTAAAAAAGGGCTGCTCGTGCGGCCCTTTTTGCTGCTACGGCTGACCTAACCACTGATGCCAAGCCTGTTCGACCACCTCTCTTTGCGTCACAAATTCGCTTTGAGGCACCACGCCTGATTCACCAGCAAGGTGGCTGCGATGAAGCGCATTACGCATACTGGTATACGCCTCTTTCAGTGCCAAAGCTTGTGATGTTGGCATCACCCCCGTCTCTCCGGCTTGTTCAAAAATACGCGCATTATCGCTGTAGCGTGTTAAGGCCGGATACTGCTGGCTATGGCTTAACACCAAATACTGCGCCAGAAACTCAATATCCGTAATCCCTCCTTTATCTTGCTTAATCGCAAACACGGCTGGGTCATGTCGGTGCGCGTGCTGGCGCATCTTCTCTCGCATCGACGAGACCTGCTCTCGCAGTGTCTCTGACTCTCTTGGGATGGTAAGAATACGCTGACGAACCTCAGAAAATGCTCGGCTTAAAGACGGATCGCCATAGATCATGCGCGCACGCACTAGCGCCTGATGCTCCCAAGTCCACGCTTCATTTTGCTGGTAATCCGCATAGGCTTCTAAGGTACTGACCAACATTCCTGAGGTGCCCGAGGGACGCAGACGGGTATCAATTTCATATAACACCCCAGATGCCGTACGGGTTGAGAAAAGATGCACAATACGTTGCGCCAGTCGTAAATAAAACTGACGACCATCGATCACCTTGCGGCCATTGGTTTCTATATGGCTTGGACAGTCATGCAAAAACACCACATCCAAATCGGAGTTATAACCTAATTCCCAACCGCCGACTTTGCCATAGCCGACCACGGCAAAGCCGCGCCCGTCACGGTCAGTTAAATGCGTGGGCTGACCATATTTTTCGGTCATTTGGTACCACGCTTGATTGACCACCGCTTCCACAATCGCTTCGGCTAAATAGGTTAAGTGGTCGCTCACTCGCATCACCGGCAATACCCCCGCAATATCAGCGGCGGCAATTTTCAGTAACTGGGTCTGCTTGAATTGACGCACCGCTTCCATCTGCTGTTCCATATCTTCAACCGGGATCCGCGCCAGATAATCCCCAAGCTCACTCCGATACGCGTCGGGTGCTAACGGTTGATAGAGATGGGTTAAATCCAATAGCTCATCCAACAGCATGGGGTAACGGGCAAGCTTTTCTGCAACCAAGGGGCTCGCGGCACATAAGCGTAGGACTTGGTCAATGGCGCTAGGGTGCTCGTCCAGAAGCTCAAGGTAGGTCGTGCGTGTCGCAATATTGACCAATAAGTGGGTAATGTGCGGCAGTACGCGTTGAGGATGAGGCTGCGCCAGTAATTTACTGAGTAATACTGGCATAAGGCGGTTTAGCACATCCCGACCTCTCGGACCCAAGGTCCGCTTTGCCAGCTCTTGCTTAAAGCTCAACAATTGATCCGCGATGTTGGTCTCCGGCACGCCAAGATCGGCTAAGATCAAATTCGCATTATCGGGATCCCGCGCCATCGCCCACAAGTCATGGTATTCGCTATCAACGTCGGCATCGCCTTCTTGCTCATCGTCCCCAATCAAGCCAGAAAACACCTGATGGACCGCATGCATATGCTGGTGAATTTTAGCGACCAAGGATGGCCAATCCGATTCATTTAACGCCGCACACAGACGTGCTCGATCAAGCTCCGTCTCAGGAAGCGTTTGGGTTTGTTTATCGTCAATCGCTTGCAGCAGGTTTTCTACCCGACGCAAGTAAAGGTACGCGGCCTTCAACTGCGCCACATCGTTAGCGGGTAATAACGCCAGCTCATCCAGCGCCGCCAAGGTCTCTAACAAGCCGCGCTGACGCAAACTCGGCTCTCGGCCCCCGCGGATCAGCTGAAAAGATTGGGCAATAAACTCAATTTCGCGAATACCGCCGGCGCCTAATTTAATATTGTCCGTCAAGCCGCGTCGACGGACCTCACGCTGAATTAACTGCTTCATACGACGCAGGGCTTGAATGGCACTAAAGTCGATATAGCGACGAAAGACAAACGGGCGCAACATCTGACGCAAGCTTTGATAGCAATCGTATTGCTCTTTGCCCATCACCCGCGCTTTGATCATCGCATAACGTTCCCAATCTCGGCCTTGTTCTTGATAGTAATCTTCGAGCGCAGCAAAGCTCATCACTAAAGGACCACTATCGCCAAAGGGGCGCAAACGCATATCAACCCGATAGCAAAAGCCATCCACGGTCGGTTGGTCGAGCGCTTTAATCAAGCGTTGCCCTAATCGGGTAAAGAACTGCGCATTGGCGATACTGCGTCGCGCACCTTGCGTTTCGCCATTGTCGGGATAGGTAAAAATTAAATCGATGTCTGAGGAAAAGTTCAGCTCACCGCCCCCCAGTTTTCCCATGCCAAGGATCAACATGGGTTGCGCCTCGCCTTCCGCATTCATTGGCGTGCCCCACGACTGAATGCAATGCGCATAAAGCCATTGATAGGCAGCCAGTATTTGCGCCTCAGCCAATGCCGATAGATGCTGCAAACTTTGTTCTACTGACCAATTTCCTTGGATATCTTGCCAAGCAATCCATACCAGTTCTTGTTGGCGCACCTGACGCAACACGCGATGGAACGCGGCTTCATCGTCAACCGATTCAAGTGCTTGGGCTAATAAGGATGAGTACTGACTCGCGCGACATGGATCATCGCGATGTTGGTATAACCAGTCCAATAAACCGGCTTGCTGTAATAAGGCAGCTGCAATAAATTCACTGCATCCAAGCGCCCGCTCGAGTTGCTCGCGGGCACTATCTTGCCAGCGCGCCAATGCCTCTGCGCAGTGCGCTTCAAGCTGGGAGATATGATGATTGATGGTTGAGGCGAGCATATCAGGCAAAGCCATGGTGATTCCTTGTTGCGCTATCCTGCTTTGACATTAACATCGAGTAGGGTGAGGCGACGCCGCACTCATCCCTCTCACAGAACCGTACATACGGACCTCGTATACAAAAACACAAACAGA
>NZ_MEBP01000090.1:0-1658 GCF_001722075.1 Salinivibrio sp. SS2
TGTTTTGGTTTTCTGCTCTTTTGCATCTCTCTTGTTGTGTTGCATCATCTCAGACCGGTTTTGAGGCGTTGATGATCTAGATCTGCCCCTAGCTAGCCGTAGGGATAGTCAATGATTTAGGAAACAACGCCGTTCAAATCCATAGCCGACCCAATTCTTTGATGGCTTTAGTCTCGCCAAGTACTGCTTGGCGAGACTCCTATTAAAAAATATGAGGCTCAAGGCCTTTCCGTGCTCTGTTTAGTTAATCGCGTCTATCTAAACGTTGCTCTGTTGCGCTTATTTAGCGTTTGATGACAATGGTGCCTGTTTCAACGACACGAGATTCCTTCGACGCCATGACCTTTGCCGTGTGCTTTTCGGATGAGAAAAGTGATTTCGCTGACGTCATCGGTTGACTGATAGACGGAGCATGCTCTTGTTTTTGATAATGAATTTCCCAATTTCGAGTGTCAGTGTTGTAGCGCATGAAGGCAAAGCCGGTAATATTTTTAATCATAGTGTCGCCTTGCTGGTAAAAGCCGTAGTCACGAAAACTCATGTACTTGATTAAGTTATTACCGTGTTCTTGCACATCATTGTATTGCTTATCTTCTTTACCACCTTCCACATGGTAGACTCTAATGCGGTCATCATCCCAGTCATCAACCACAAAAGAACACCCGCTAAAATTTGGCGTGAAAACATACAAATGGTCTCGATGAGGATCGGGATGCTTGGGTATATCGAGGTACTTACCTTGCGCTACCCAGTAGGCCATCTGTGATGTATTTTTATCGGGCTGTTCACCTGCGAATGTATCGATGACTTGAATCGTACCGACTGTTCCATGTGCGTATTGATACTGCATACCACTAAAAACAAGTTCACCACTCTCTCTTACTTCCTTTTGAGTCACCGCGCTAAGTGATGAGACCTGTAGGGCGACAACTTCAGCGCTAACAGGCTGATTCGCGAAACTGGCCCCAAGTAGAACCGAGGGTAAAACACGTTTTCCTACCGCATCGTTCATTCCCATTCTGGATGCTGGCATCGGTGACAAAATTGCACCAGGAAACTCCCGCTCTTCACCGACATAAATACGGTTATTTTGTTCTTTCGCTTTACGGTCAGCGGCTATCTTATTTCTGTGCGCAGCGTATCGAGGTTCATTGGCTTGGGTTTTTTGCCAGTTCTCTTCTTGCTCCTGAAATCGTTCTCTACGCTGCCTTTCAATTTTTTCTCTCGAAGTTTCTTTTTGCGCGGCGGGTTCGCTACTCGCTTTATTGACCGGCATTGATGCGCCTGTTGGTGCAAAATTTCTTGTAGTGGCGCGATCTAATGCAGCCTTTGACGCAGCGGATTGCCTTGCCATTTCACAACTCGCACACGGACACGTTAATGGGTCAGGATGCATGACGGGACATCGGTGAGGTTTAGAGGAGTCAAAAACATCGGATAAGTTCATATCGCAATCCACTCGCGTTCTCTGAATATGCGCATCGTTCCATAATGAGGGAAACGGGTGCGTAACATGCAGTAGTTATGTTAATGGGCGTTGTTTCCTAAATCATTGAACTTATCACTCTAGCGGCGATCAGATCATCAACGCCTCAAAACCGGTCTCAGATGATGAGCAAAGCCAAGTATAAAATCAGCAATTGGAAGCAATACAATCA
>NZ_MEBP01000091.1:0-33893 GCF_001722075.1 Salinivibrio sp. SS2
TATGTTCTTCTGCTCTCTTCTCACATTTTTTCTCTTACGTAGTCACTGTTTAGTCACTTATTTCTCGTTGTTATGGTTTTTTTCTTTATTGTCTGTTTTTTTTTTTTTTTTTCAAGCAGTATGACGGTATGTGAGAGGGATGAGGGCGTCGACGCCTCACACTCACTCGATGTGCGTGGTTAGCCACCGATTCTTAGCGAAATCAGCTTTGCGCACAGAATCGTTACAAACTCGCCGTTTGCAGGCTTTTTCATAATCGCAAATCGGTTACACTAACGGGATGATATTGAGGAGGCTAGCCCCATGCACTGTCCATTCTGTGGTGCAACCGACACCAAAGTGATCGATTCTCGACTCGTCGCCGATGGCCATCAAGTTCGTCGTCGTCGCCAGTGTTTGGCGTGCGCAGAACGCTATACCACGTTCGAAACGGCAGAGCTGGTGATGCCACGCATCATCAAAACCAATGGTAATCGTGAGCCTTTTGACGAAGAAAAGCTGCGCGGTGGCATTCAGCGCGCACTGGAAAAACGGCCTGTCAGTGCGGACGATATTGAAAAAGCGATCAATAGCATTAAATCACGCCTTCGCGCGACCGGTGAGCGAGAGATTAGCTCAGCCTCGGTTGGTAACTTAGTGATGGAAGCCCTCAAAGAGCTCGATAAAGTGGCGTATATCCGTTTTGCCTCTGTCTATCACAGCTTTGAAGATATTCGTGAGTTCGGTGAAGAAATTGCACGGCTGCAAAAATGAGTAACAACCAACGCGATAACACCATGATGGCGCGCGCACTCGCGCTTGCCGCTCAAGGGCGCTTTACCACGACCCCGAATCCCAATGTGGGCTGTGTGATTGCGCATGGTGACGACATTGTTGGTGAAGGGTTTCATCTTGCTCCCGGCGGGCCACATGCCGAGGTACACGCTTTAAAGGCGGCGGGGAAACGTGCACAAGGGGCGACAGCTTATGTCACCTTAGAGCCTTGCTCTCACTATGGTCGCACGCCACCGTGTTGCGATGCCTTAATTGCCGCTAACGTCAGTCGCGTAGTGTGTGCCATGCAAGATCCCAATCCTCAAGTGGCAGGGAGAGGCATTGCGCGCTTACAAGAAGCAGGTATTGAGGTGGTCGTCGGTGTGATGGCGGAGCAGGCTAAGGCGCTAAACCCCGGCTTCATTAAGCGAATGCTCACCCAAATGCCGTATGTACAGCTTAAGCTGGCAGGGAGCCTCGATGGCCGGACCGCCTTAGCCAATGGCCAAAGTAAATGGATCACCGGTGAGCCCGCACGCGCCGATGTGCAAGCGTTTCGTGCTCAAGCCAGTGCCATTTTATCGACCAGCGCCACGGTATTGGCCGATAACCCCAGCCTCAATGTACGCCAAAGCCAACTTCCTCGAGCCACACTTGATGCTTATCCGCAATCGACTGTGCGCCAACCGACACGTGTTGTGCTAGATAGAGACAATAAAACTTCACCGGATGCAACCGTCTATCAGCTTGACGGTGATGTGATCCGTATTGTTGATTCACCGAGTAATCATGCGTGGCCGGATAACGTGCAAGAATGGGTAATGCCCGATGCGTCACTCACCGCTATCCTTCGCGCATTGGCGGAACATGACATTGACAAAGTGTGGGTCGAAGCGGGCGCAAGGCTAGCGGGTCAGCTTCTCACTGAATCGTTAGTCGATGAACTGATTGTTTACCAAGCCCCCGTCTTGTTAGGGGGCGATAGTCGCCCCTTGGTTGCTTTAGATGGGATGCAACGGATGGACGATGCACCGCGCTTTCACTTTAATCACGTGACGAGGATCGGTGACGATGTTCGCTTAACCGCCATGCTCTCTGAGCATGCCGTGATCACGCAAGAGTACGAATAACGATGTTTACTGGAATTATCGAAGCTGTAGGCCGAGTAGAACGCCTGACTCGCCGCGGGCAAGACATGACTTTGACTATCGACAGTGGTGAGCTTGATCTCTGTGATGTCAAACTGGGTGACAGTATTGCCACCAATGGGGTGTGCTTGACCGTGGTAGCATTGAGCGCAACGGGCTATAGCGCAGATGTGTCATCTGAAACCCTTGCGCGTTCATCACTGGGGCACTTGTCGGTCGGAGACAAGGTCAATCTTGAAAAGGCGATGCTACCCACCACGCGATTTGGCGGCCACATGGTGGCAGGCCATGTTGATGGCCTCGGTGAAGTGACATCAGTGAACCAAACCGGCCGCGCGTGGGAATACTGGATTAGATTACCGTCTGAGCTCGCCAAATATGTGGCATTGAAAGGCTCGATCACGGTAGATGGGATTAGCCTGACGGTGAACGATGTCAATGGCAGTGCATTTAAGCTCACCATCGTGCCGCATACTGCTGAACAAACCACGATTCAAACGTTTGCCCCTGGGCGCAAAGTGAACATCGAAGTTGATGTGATCGCCCGTTATCTTGAGCGATTAATGCTCGGTGACAAGGCGGCTGAACCCACACAATCAACGGGAGTCAGCCTTGATACGCTGGCCCGTTCCGGCTTTTTGAAATAAGGAATCCAAGATGGCAATAAGTAGTGCCCAAGAAATCATTGACGATATCCGCCAAGGTAAAATGGTGGTATTGATGGATGACGAAGATCGCGAAAATGAAGGCGATTTGATCATTGCGGCCGAAGCGATCACGCCAGAAGCTATCAATTTCATGGCCACCCATGGTCGGGGCTTGATTTGCTTAACGCTGACCCAACAGCGCTGTCAGCAGCTTGGATTACCTTTGATGGTGTCTGACAATAACGCGCAATTTTCCACTGCTTTCACGGTGTCGATTGAAGCGGCGGAAGGGGTGACCACCGGCATTTCTGCGGCCGATCGTGCACGTACCGTACAAGCTGCGGTCGCGCCTAATGCGAAAGCTGCCGATTTAGTTCAGCCGGGCCATGTGTTCCCCTTAATGGCACAAGAGGGTGGTGTTCTGACCCGTGCCGGTCACACCGAGGCTGGCTGTGATCTGGCCCGCTTAGGAGGCTTTAGTCCTGCGTCCGTGATTGTCGAAATCCTCAACGAAGATGGCACCATGGCGCGTCGCCCTGATTTGGAAGTGTTTTGTGAAAAGCACGGTATCAAGTTGGGCACCATTGCAGATTTGATTGAATACCGAAACCTTAACGAAACCACCATTGAGCGTGTCGCCTCTTGTAAATTGCCCACCGAATTTGGTGAGTTTGATTTGGTCACCTACCGTGACACCATTGATAACCAAATCCACTATGCGATGTGTAAAGGCGAAGTGACCGCTGATCCGACCTTGGTTCGCGTGCACTTGCAAGATACCTTTACCGATGTGCTTCAATCTGACCGAACGGCTGAGCGCAGCTGGAGCCTAACCCGTGCGATGCAACGGATCAGTCATGACGGTGGTGTGTTGGTGATTTTGGGGAAAGAAGAAACCAGCGATGCCATTATCAATAAGGTGAAAGCATTTGAAGCGCAAGATAAAGGCGAGCAGCCAGCTAGCGCCAAATGGCAAGGCACGTCACGCCGTGTTGGCATTGGCTCGCAAATCTTGGCAGACCTTGGCGTTAAGCAAATGCGTTTGCTTTCGTCATCAACGAAACGCTATCACGCACTATCAGGCTTTGGGTTGAACGTGGTGGAATACGTCACCGAATAACCTAACAAGCAAGGCTGCGCGATGTGCGACAGGGTTGGCGGGCACGGAACATGGTGCCATTCGCTAAAAATGTGGTAGAATCGCGCGGTTTCTCATTCCGGAAAGCAAGTCACAGGAAGGCTCATGAACGTAATCGAAGGTGCATTTGCCGCGCCCAACGCGCAGGTTGCTATTGTTATCTCTCGCTTTAATAGCTTTATCAACGAGAGTTTACTATCAGGTGCGATCGACGCACTGAAGCGCCAAGGCCAAGTCAGCGAAGATAATATTACCGTGGTCCGCTGTCCCGGTGCCTACGAGTTGCCTTTGGTGACCCAGAAACTAGCCAAAAGCGGTCGCTACGATGCGATTGTGGCGCTAGGTTCGGTGATCCGCGGTGGCACGCCCCACTTTGACTATGTGGCCGGAGAATGTAATAAAGGGTTAGCACAGGTTGCACTGGAGTTTGAAACCCCAGTCGCCTTTGGCGTGCTGACTGTTGACACCATTGAGCAAGCCATCGAACGCGCAGGTACCAAGGCTGGTAATAAAGGGGCAGAGGCTGCACTGAGCGCGCTTGAAATGGTCAATGTCCTGTCCCAGATTGAATCCTAAACGGGGGTTAGAGTGAAACCAGCCGCACGACGTAATGCACGCCAATTTGCATTGCAAGCCATCTATTCATGGCAACTGGCGCAAGGCAATATCGCAGATATTGAGGCACAATTCCTTGCAGCCGAAAAGTATGAAGAAGACGACCACAAAGACGCAGAGCCACTTCTGCGTGAGCCTGAAACCGATGTGGAATATTTCCGCAATCTGTTTAGCGGCGTGGTACTGAGTCATCAAGAGCTAGACAGCAAAATGCGTCCTTACTTGTCTCGTCCATTGCAAGACTTGGACGATATGGAGCACGCACTGCTGCGTTTGGCGATGTACGAATTGGTGAAACGTGAAGATGTGCCGTATAAAGTCGTGATTAATGAAGCGGTGGAACTGGCGAAGCGTTTTGGCGCCGAAGACAGCCACAAGTTTGTGAATGGTGTGCTTGATAAAGCGGCCCCACGACTTCGTTAATTACCTCCCTTTCAAGGCCAGCCCCGCTGGCCTTTTTATTTTTAGATGCAATACCACGAAAGCCATTATGACGCGCAACGAATTTGATCTGATTCGCGATTATTTCGCTCGTCAGCCAGTGAGCCGCCGCGATGTGGCGCTAGGCATTGGTGACGACTGTGCCATTACCCAAGTCCCCGAGGGCTGTCAGCTCGCCATCACCACAGATACCATGGTAGAAGGTACCCACTTTCTTGCTACAGCCAGTGCTTCCGATATCGCGCATAAAGCGTTGGCATCGAATTTAAGCGATTTAGCAGCCATGGGAGCGATGCCTGCTTGGTGCTCGTTGGCGCTAACGTTACCTGAACCAGACGAAGCGTGGGTGGCGGGATTTTGCCAAGGTTTCTCTGCGCTTGCTGAATATTTTCAAGTTCAGCTGATTGGCGGTGATACCACGCGTGGACCCAAAAGTATTACCATGACTTTGCATGGCCATGTCCCTCATGGACAGGCATTAACGCGCGATGGTGCGAAGCCTGGGGATTGGTTATATGTCACCGGTACGTTGGGGGACAGTCAAGCAGGACTGAACTATGTCCTTGGTAAGCCGGTGACTGATGAGGCACGGGCGGCCACATTGATTAATCGGCATTATCGCGCGCAGCCTCGCGTAACAGCAGGCCAAGCTTTACGCGGTATCGCTTCGGCGGCGATTGATATTTCTGATGGGCTGGTGGCTGATATTCAGCATATTCTCAAAGCCAGTGGTGTGGGGGCATCCATTGATGTGACCCAACTGCCGCTGTCGGAGGCGTTACTGGCGGATGTGGACAGCCGTGAAACCGCGCAAAAGCTTGCCTTAACCAGTGGCGAAGAATATGAATTGTGCTTTACCGTACCGGAAATGTATCGCGGGACGTTAGAGACAACACTGAAACACACTGGGGTCACCGCCGCTTGTATTGGTCAAATTAATGGCAGTCAGTCTTTACAATTGATGGCCGATGGTAATCCCTTAGACTGGACGCTATCAGGATGGGATCACTTTAAGGAGTTGGACAGTGACAGATCCTAAGCAGCGTTTATCGCTTAAAAACCCGTTGCATTTGCTGGCCGTTGGGCTGGGGAGCGGGCTCTCTCCGGTGGTGCCGGGGACGGTTGGTACCTTGTTTGCGGTGCCTTTTTATTGGCTACTTGCTACCTACACAGCGCCAGTCGGTTTATGGATAGCTATTCTTGTCGGTAGCCTTGCAGGGATTGTGATTTGCGGTCGTACCTCTGCGGATATGAAAGTGCATGATCACGGCGCGATTGTGTGGGATGAATTTGTTGGCTTTTGGATCACCATGGCATTGGTGCCAAGCACCGACTGGCAGATTATCTTGGCGGGCTTCGTGATGTTTCGACTCTTCGATATGATTAAGCCGTGGCCTATCAGTTGGTTGGACAAGCATGTTCATGGTGGGCTGGGGATCATGCTCGATGATATCCTTGCCGGCGTGATGGCCATGTTGAGCCTTTGGGCGTGGGTGACTTACGTTTAATCAACCAACCTTTGGCCACGAAAAATGCCGCGTTGAACACGCGGCATTTTTGTATCTTGGGTCAGTCGCAGCGGTTAGCGCATTGTCTGGCTGAGCTTTTTATCGACAGAGAGATTGCCAGCCCCACTGAACAGCAATGAGACGGCAGCAGCCAGTAATGCCAATCCAAACTCATACCCGTTGTTGCTTAGAAACAGGCCGTTATCCCAGTGCACGGTAACAATCGCGACCAGCATGGTGATTGCAGTGACAGCCGCAGCAGGGCGCGTCAATAGACCAATCAACAGCAGCATACCGCCAAAAAACTCCGCACTACCTGCCATCAACGCCATTAGTACACCAGGCTCAAGGCCAATCGATGCCATCCATTGCCCCGTTCCTTCAAGGCCATAGCCGCCAAACCAACCAAACAGTTTTTGCGCGCCATGAGCGATCAAAATCACCCCGACAGGAAGGCGCAAAGCTAAGGGGGCAAAGCTTGATTGAGTGGAAAGCAGAGTGTGTAAACGTTGACGCATAATGGGCCTCTTCGAAAAAATTGATGGATATTGGCGTTGCTCGCCGGATTGAGAGCAATGATAAAGATGAGGCGTCCGAATAATAAGTAGCGGAGTTTGATGGATATGTTCGGATATTTTGAACAAACACCAAATGAAATGAGGCAAAGAACAGTAAGTAGCAACTAAATCAGGAAGTGATGATGGTTTACTGGCGCTCCCACAGGGACTCGAACCCCGATCGGTCGCTTAGGAGGCGACTGCTCTATCCTGTTGAGCTATGGGAGCGCGGGCAGCCATTATACGTAAAAACAGGCGCGATTTAAGCGCCTGTTTCAATTTAGTTTATCCCTTTGGTGACAATATCACCGATCTGAATGCTGCCTATCAAGCTGTCGGGTTGGATAACCGCTTCGGCACTGCTTTCATAAACACGCGCAACGGTTAATGTCATTCCGCTTTTACGGCGCTGCGTGCGCACAATTCCTAAATCATCAGTGAAAGAAGCGAGATGCCACAGTTGTAACTGATCACCCTGTTTCACCCCATTGATTCGGCCGACGTTGATTTGTGCGATATTGTCTTTTAGCGCCACAATCTTAGGCTTGCTGGCGCGGCAGGATAAGGCCGACTCTAAATCCAGCAAGATGTTACGACTCATGCGTCGTGCCATTTGCCCGTAAGGCGATTGCCAAAAACGCGCGGTTTGAGTATCCACTTGGCTATGGCGCTCAAAAGGCCATTTGGCAACATCACGATAGCGGCGCTGGAAAATGACTTCACCGCTTTCAGCGTCCATTGCTTGTACATTGACCGCCAATTGCCGATTGTCTTGCGAGCGGCCGAAGCTGCCACTGTCTGTGGTCGCAGAGAGATCGGTAATGGCTCCAGTCACGACAAATTGTGCATCTTTATCTTCCGCCAGCATCGCGACAGCTTGCGGGGCGTTTGGCGAAACATCGACATTCGCAATACCACGGCCAACAAAGCTTTGTCCGTGTTGAGTGACTTCTCGACTAAGCAGCACAGAAAAATCATCACCAAATTGGTAAATTCCTCCTAAGGCCGCTTGCTGAGGCGACACAATCGGAAAGCGTGTCATCACCATTCCTTTCTTATACTGTGTCTTGTGGCAAGCATTTGCCGATGGATAGATATCCACCCGCACATTGACCACATAATTGCCACCTTGAGTGCCTTCTTCCAGAATTAAGATCTCGCGGACTTCACTACCATTGAACTGGTAACCGGGCTTAACGGAGGTAAGAAATCGTTTGATTTGCTGCAAACTGCCTACATCGGCGCCGGAGAACTGCATGGCATCGAACGTGGCGGCTTCTAACGCGCGGACGCGTGCCGCTTGCTCGCTTTCAAGGATGGGCGAGCTGGCAGACACTTCATACCAAGCTGCCTGTGTGAGCGGCGTGATAAATAGAGAAAAAAGCAGGCCGAATCGCGCCAAACGGGTTTTCATAGTCAAGTTCTCACTTAGTAGGTATGGAAATTGCTTCGTTAACATAACAGGTAGGGTGGCAACCCTAACAAGAGCATGACGCATGAGAGATTGATGCAAGTTGTGTTCCGGAACACAAGGGTGACAATTCAAGGTAAAGGTTTGTGGTCCTTGTCCGATACTCTAAGAAGACACTTGTCTCACATCGATGACTGATCGCGGAGCATGATACGATGAAAAAGTGGATAGTGGCGGTATTAGCGCTGTTGACAGCAGGCTGTGCATATACGCCTATTTACAACGGGAAAGAGCCCTACTCGGGGAGTGAGTTCTTCCTCAAGCAGCGTCCTCGCCACACGCTGGACTATTTTTTAAATAGCATGGCCGACGAATTACTGGCGACAAACGCTTACTTAACCGCACGTACCCCGTTGGCGGTCACGTCGTTTGTAGACTTGCAAGACATGTCTGAAACGAACTGGTTAGGCAATACAGTGACCGAAGGGTTGATCTATCAGATGCAAAGCCGTGGCTTTACCGTCATAGACTTCAAATCGACCGGCGCTATTCGTGTCACTGAAGAAGGGGACTTTGCCATCAGCCGAGATTGGAAAGAGTTAAACCCCGAACAGCAGATTGATTATATCTTGACAGGTACCATGCTACGACAAGGTGGAGGTGTACTGGTCAATGCGCGTATTATTGGCATGGAGTCGCGTGTTGTGGTCGCTTCTGCGCAAGGGTTTTTACCCGCAGACCGTATTGGTCGAGATATTGACACGCTTTATAAAGTGCGCATGCGTGATGGCGTCATTATTCGTGATGATCAAAACCGCATCAAGCGTGAAACAGTCGTTCTTAAGCCTTAACCAAGACAGGATGATTCATGAGAATAAAACATGGACTTTGCCTTTTCGCCCTGATGGCTTTAACCGCGTGTCAGCCTCTGACCAAGATGAAAGAGGAGAATGTTATTTCTGCGGTTGGTATGGCTTCAATCAGTGCTCAACAAGGGGCCACGCAAGAAGAGCGTGAAACACGTGCAATGCGAGCGTCAAAAGTCGAGGCATATAAAGAGCTCAGTGAGCAGGTGTATGGGCTTCGAGTCAGTGGTCGTACGCGTGTGGAGGATCAAAGTCTTGGCCGTGATAGCACACAAGGCGCTGTCGACGGGATTATCCGCGGTGCCGAAGTGGTGGCAAGCTATAAAGTCGGTGACAGCTACGTGACCGAATTGGAGCTGGATTTAGACTTGATGCAAAAAATGAAGCGTTATGGCGAGTCGCAAAACATCCCCCGTAACGAAAATATTATCTTTTAATCCACCTTTTTTCCGCGCAATCAGCGAGCCAGACGGCTCGCTTTTTTATTAACTGTTATTGGTCAGCTAAGCCGCGTTGTTTTACAGATCGAGTTGTATCATTGGGAGGGGGCACGCGCAGTGGGCATACGCGCTACGACCAATTTCAAGCGGTTAAGTAAGGAGACGTCAGTGCGCAGTGTCAGGTGGCTCGGCGTATACTAAAGCGCGAGCTACGCTTTTACATTTGTGCCAAGGGTTTTCCGGCCTGACGCATTGCCGTCATGGTCATAAGTCAGCTCTGACTTGCCGCCGCTTTCTTGGAACAAATTACGTAACCGATGGATGCTTAAACTTGCACGTTGTAGCGCCATCCCATTGGTCTCGTTTTGTTGCTTACAGGCTTGAATGTGCTGTTGGATGGTGTTGACGTACTCAACGCATTGCGGGTCGCCTTGAAGCTTTTCTCGCTCAGGGTGCTGTGCGAGTTGGCTATCAGCACGCTGTATTTCATTCACCAAGATTTGCTTTTGTTTGGCGGTGGTTTCGATGTCTTCCGACACCCGGCTGGCAATGGTTTTAGCTTCTTGCTCGAGCAACGTTTTTAGCGACTGAACTCGCTCTAGCTGCTGCTCGAGAAGGACGGACAGGGGCGCATTTTGACTCATAAACTATCCCGCCAGATTAACTGTCGTTCAAATCGTTCTCAAAGCGCATCATATTGGCAGCGAGTTTGTCAGCATCGACTTTATACGAACCATTGGCAATGGCTTGTTTAATTTCAGCGACTTTCGCACTGTCAAAATACGGCTCAGAGGCCATTTGCTGATTCATTTTTCCGATCTCTCGGCTTTGATGGCTCAGCGACACTGCATCATCTTGACTGGTCGTGCGTTGCTGTTCACGCACGGCGCTCCCTTGCGCCTCTTGTGTCTTATTCTGGTTCCCGCTATTGCGGGTTGTGGTCAGCGGTTGCTGGTTACCACGTAGTTGATCAATACTCGCCATAAACGTCGCCTTACTGTCAGTCGCTTTTGAGTCCGTTGCTCAGCGTATCGGCATTCCTTTTGCTAACTTTAGCATTTGGGCGGAAAAAATTAGAAATTTACCGTCACTTCGCCCACCGCCGAGATTGTAGCATCGACAATCCGATTGGATTTATCGTTCTTGACTTTTATTTGCTCTCCTAGAGCACCGTCACTTAATGCCGTACCTTTTGCAACAATATTGAGTCCGTTTCCACGTGCAGTGATAACAACGTCATCATTTCGACACACGGCACACACATCGTTACTGCTGATGGGCTGACCAATCCCGACCGTTCTCTTTACTTTCGAGCCTATTAGGCGCGCTGGACTGGTGTAGGTTTGGCCACGTTGAAACCGACTGTCAACCATTTGAATGGTCATATCACTCGCTGCAAGAGGCATGCCACGATCTAGCGGGCGCTTGGCAACGACCAGTGGGATCATTAAGCGAATTTGGACAGGGATATACACCTGCCAGTCATCTTGAGGACACGAGACCATGACCGTTACCGAGGTATTCATACGTTGTCGCCCTGGCACTTCGGTATCCAATGGCAGCGGGCAATCGGTCAGGCGTAATCTCGAGTCAAGGTTGCCGGCTGTGATGTCGAGCTCACCGTTTTTGGGCACCGAAATGATAGACTCGACATGTCGTTCTGCCGCTTCTCTGACCGCATCCATTTGACTTACCGTCGCAGCGGCTATACTTACGCTAAAGCTTGTTAATAAGCTGACGATAAATAAACGTAATATCTGATACATAGATCCAAACCATTGATGACGACCAAAGAAGAAATTTTCCCTTCTTTCTCGAGAGTAGTGCAATAACCCACTACTATTATCATGCTACTCTACATAAAAAACGGGGCAACATGGAGTTTATCTTATGACAGGTGGTGTTCTTGATTCGGTCAACCAGCGCACGCAGCTGGTAGGACAAAACCGGTTAGAGCTGTTGACTTTCCGCCTGATGAGAAACCAACGCTTTGGCATTAACGTCTTTAAAGTAAAGGAAGTTCTTCAGTGCCCTAAGTTAACCGCGATGGCAAATTTACATCCCTTAGTGAAAGGGGTCGCGCACATTCGTGGTCAAACAGTCTCTGTCATTGATATGAGCCTAGCAACTGGCGGGCCAGCTATTCCGGATCCCGAAAATCGTTTCGTGATCATTTCTGAATTTAACCGCTCGATGCAGGGCTTTTTAGTTGGTTCGGTCGAGCGTATCGTGAACATGAATTGGGAAAAAATCCTCCCTCCGCCTCAAGGCACGGGCCGTTCTCACTACTTGACCGCTGTCACTGAAATTGACAATGAGTTGGTGGAAGTGCTGGATGTTGAAAAAATCTTGAATGAAATTGCACCCGTGAATGAGGAAATCAGTGAGGAGGTGCTCTCTAAGCGTCAAGAACGCGAGGAAAGCGCTCCGAGCCAAGTACTGGTCGCGGATGATTCGAGCGTGGCGCGTCGCCAAGTGAAGCGCGCTGTAGAAAGTGTCGGTTATGATGTTATCTTGGTACAAGATGGCAAAGAGGCACTGGATAAACTGAAAGAAATGGCAGCAGAAGGCAATATATATAGCCAGCTGGCATTGGTGATTTCAGATATTGAGATGCCGGAAATGGACGGTTACACCCTCACCACTGAAATCCGAAAAAATGCGAGCTTAAAAGATCTTCATGTAGTATTGCATTCATCTTTAAGTGGGGTATTTAACGAGGCCATGGTGCAGCGCGTGGGCGCCAACTCGTTTATCGCGAAATTCGACCCTGATGAATTGGGCTCTGCCGTCATCGAAGCGGTTAAGTCGTAACCCAAACAGAGCGATTGAGTTGATTAATGACAAATGTAGCAATCAGTGACCAAGAATATCGAGACTTCTGCAAGCATCTCGAATCGAAATGCGGCATCGTGCTTGGGGATAGCAAACAATACCTAGTACGAAGCCGACTTAGCCCATTGGTCAATAAGTTTGGTTTGGCGTCACTCTCTGAATTGGTGAAATCGGTGATTACGGGCCGAAATCGAGAGCTGGCAGTGGCAGCAATCGATGCGATGACCACCAATGAAACCCTGTGGTTTCGTGACACCTATCCGTTTGAAGTGTTGGCCCATCGTCTACTGCCTGAATTAGGCAAAGCCCGCAAACCGATCAAAATTTGGTCGGCGGCGAGCTCATCTGGGCAAGAGCCGTATTCTATTGCCATGACAGTGGCTGAAACGCAGCAACGTAAGCCGGGCATGCTAGGCAGTGTGAGCATTACTGCTACCGATATATCAACGTCGATGTTGGAAGCTTGCCGTCAGGGAATTTACGATAATCTGGCCCTAGGGCGCGGACTCTCACCCGAGCGTCGTCGTACCTTCTTTGAAGATGTCGGTGATGGCAAGATGCGGGTGAAAGAGAATATTAAGCGCATGGTGACATTCCGCCCGCAGAACCTGATGGAAAGCTATAGCTTATTGGGTAAGTTCGACATTATTTTTTGTCGTAACGTCTTGATTTACTTTTCGCCAGACATGAAGGCTCAGGTCTTAAATCAGATGGCGGGAGCGCTTAACCCGGGCGGACACTTAATTCTTGGGGCATCTGAGTCGCTGACTGGGCTCACTGATAAATTTGAGATGATCCGGTGTAACCCCGGTATTATTTACAAACTCAAGTAATCCTTTTCAAAAGCGGCATCTTTCTTGCCGCTTTTTCTTTTCTGTTTGCCTCTTCTTTAGTGACTATTGCCGCCGTCTCATCCAGATAATCCCGCGGCTTGGTTTCTATCTCATTGAAAATATAGTGTTTAGATTGGATATTAAAAATTGGCATCAAGATTGCTTTGATGTAATGAGAAGAGTTTTGGAGGTTGCCCATGGCGATTACATTTGACAATGCATTAGGCGTACACCAGCACACTGTCGGCGTACGCGCTACACGGGCAGAGACGCTGTCTAGCAACATTGCTAATGCCAATACGCCAGGCTACAAAGCACAAGATATCGACTTTAAACGTGCTTTGCAGGCGGCAACCTCAGGGGCAAGTATTGGCCTAAGCCGCACTAGTGAGCGGCACATTGCTGCCACCACCCACGTGGCGGGCGAGAAGAAGTACCGCGTGCCTACGCAACCTGATACTGGGGATGGCAACACGGTTGATGCTCAGCTCGAAAAGAATTTGTTTATGCAGAATGCATTGGAATACCAAGCCTCACTGGATTTTCTTGGCTCAAAGTTCAAGAACATGAAAAAGGCATTGAAAGGGGAATAACCGATGAGCTTGTTTAATATCTTTAACGTATCTGGTTCGGCGATGAGCGCAGAGTCAGTGCGGTTGAACACCACATCAAGCAACCTAGCCAATGCCAATTCGGTAAGCAGTTCTGCGCAGGAAACCTACCGTGCACGGCATCCGATTTTTGCTGCAGAGCTTAATCGCTTCAAGCAGCAAAGCGGTGAGAGTGTGCCGGTGCATATTAAAGGTATCGTTGAGAGCCAAAAGCCTTTACGTGCCGAATATAACCCTGACCACCCGATGGCGAATGAAGAGGGTTATATTTTTAAACCCAACGTCAACGTGATGGAAGAAATGGCGAATATGATCTCCGCGTCGCGCGCCTACCAAACTAACGTGCAGGTTGCCGATGCGAGTAAACAAATGCTGATGCGTACGCTTCAGATGGGTCAGTAATGTAGGAGGCGATAATGGCCGGAATCGACGGTACAGGTTCGACTAGCGGACTGTCCTACATTGACCAGCTCAAGGCGCAGCAGGAGAAAAAACTGCAAGAGAGCCAGGAGAAAGTCACCGGACAGACTGAGCTCAAGCAGGAAGACTTTCTCTCACTGCTCACCAAGCAGCTGTCACAACAGGATCCGTTCAAGCCTGTCGACAATGACAAAATGATCTCCCAGATGGCGTCATTCGCGACGGTAGAAGGGATCGGCAAGATGAACAATCAATTTGATGCGTTCAATGAGTCGATTACTTCAAACCAAGCACTACAAGCGTCATCTTTGGTTGGCCGAGACGTACTGGTTCCTGGCTCGATGGGCGTCAAGCCTGAAGCGGGCGGAATCGCGGGCATGGTAAAACTGCCTCGCGCGCTCGATAACGTGAGTGTTCGGGTGGAGAACGAACAAGGCCAGCTATTGCGAACCTTCAGCATGGGACCGAAGCCGCCCGGCGATCACCGAGTTGAGTGGGACGGCAACGATGACAACGGCAATCCGATGCCGGAAGGTCGCTATCGATTGAAAGTCAGCGGCATGGTTGATGGCAAAACTCAAGAGTTTGATTTATCAACCTATGCCAATGTGAACAGTGTCTTGCTGGGGAATGGCGACGGCAACGTGATGTTAAATCTTGCCGGCTTCTCCTCACCGTTCAAGCTCGCTGAAGTGCTAGAAGTCGGTAATGCCGACGTCGGTAATGTGACGAAAGGCTAACCGATTTATTAGGAGTGGAAAGCAATGGGTTTTAATATTGCGTTAAGTGGCCTTGGTGCGGCCCAGAAAGACATGAATACCACCAGTAACAACATTGCGAACGCCAATACCTATGGCTTTAAAGAGTCGCGTGCTGAGTTCGGGGATGTGTATTCAACGTCGATTTTTTCGAACTCGAAAACCACCAATGGTACGGGTGTGCAAACCTCAGTCGTTGCGCAGCAGTTCCATGAGGGCTCGAGTATCTACACCAACAACCCGTTGGATTTACGGATCAGTGGTAATGGGTTCTTTGGCGTCTCGAATGACAAGCTTCAAACCAACGACTATCACCTGACGCGTAACGGTGCCTTCCACCTTGATAAAAACAACGACATTATCAACTCGGAAGGCCAATATCTGCTGGGTTATAAAGTAGACCCTGACACGCAGCAAGTGGGATCGTACGAACCCCAAGCGCTGAATGTGCCCGATCAGTTTGGTCAGCCTCGTGCCTCGCAAAATGTTGATATTGGCTTGAACTTACCAGCCGGTGGTGCAGAGAAAGATCCGGCGCAGTTTAATTTTGAAGACCCAGAAACCTACAACAAGCAAACCTCTGCCACTGTGTATGATTCATTGGGTCAGCCTTATAAGCTTTCCACCTACTATGTGAAAGGCAATGATCCCGCCAACCCGAATAGTTGGTCGGTGTACTACACCATGACGGATCCCGAAGGGGAAAAACCGGTTAATATTCAAGGTGGTAACGTCACCAACGCCACAGGACACACGGGGCATACGGTCGATTTTAACTCAGATGGCTCCGTTAACAGCATCAACGGTGGCAACCCAATAGTGACCGATCCGCTTGGCCCTGCGGGGGCGGCGCTAGAGATGAACGGTGCAAATGGTGATCAGCAGTTGACGATTAACTTCGACAACCCAACCCAATATGCCGCACCGTTTGAAATGCGTAAGTTTAGCGACGATGGCGCGACGACCGGCTATTTGACCAAGGTCGATATTGATCCCAAAGGCACCATCATGGCCACCTATAGTAACGGTGAAAACATCGCACTAGGGCGTGTCGCCATGGTTCGTGTGGCCAACCAACAAGGCCTCGCGCAAGTGGGCAACACCCAATGGGATGTGACACAAGACTCTGGCGATCCTATTTTTGGTGAAGCGATGCAAGGTGCGTTTGGCCAAGTAAAAAGCGGAACGATAGAGCAATCGAATATCGATATGACTCAAGAGCTGGTGGACTTGATCACTGCACAGCGTAACTTCCAAGCCAACTCGCGAGCCTTGGAAGTGAGCAACCAGATGCAACAAAACATCTTGCAAATTCGATAGCCGTGCTTTCCTTGCCGTCCACCCCTTGGGCGGCAAGGCTTTTCCATTCTCTCCTTCTCTTTAGCGTCCTCTTGGCGCCAAATCTTCATAATCACCTGATAAACATCAAGTTTTAATAATGGCATGCTCTTTGCTTTGTTCTGGTTAGAACGATTGTGGAGGCAACCAATATGGATCGCGCGTTATACCTTGCCATGAGTGGTGCGAAGCAGGACATGCAAGCGATGCAGCTGCGCGCAAATAACTTGGCAAACGTGAGCACAACAGGCTTTCGAGCCGATCTTGAGCAGTCTCGCTCCATGCAAGCGTATGGCGAAGGACTTCCCAGCCGTGTGTTCAACATGACAGAGCGTCCTGGCTATCGTTTTGAGCAAGGCTCAACGATTACCACTGGCCGTAACCTCGATGTTGCCGTGCAGGGACAGGGTTGGTTAGCGGTACTCGATAGCCAAGGGCAAGAGGGATATACCCGCGCGGGCCACTTGAAAGTCGACCAGACAGGGTTACTGCAAAACAGTAACGGCAACCTAATCCTAGGGGAAACCGGCGGTCCGATTTTTATTCCACTCCCGGCAGCAAAAATTGAAGTGGGCAAAGATGGCTCGGTGTCGGTGCTTCCGCAAGGAGCGCCTGCCGATGCGATGGAAGTGGTGGATAGGATTAAATTGGTTCGTCCTGACAATCAAGACTTATTCAAAGACAAAGACGGGGTTTTCAAAGCCAAGCAACCCGGCACTATCTTTCCTGCTGATGCGGGCGTGACGCTACTCACCGGTGCATTAGAAGGCAGCAACGTTAATGCTGTGGGCGAAATGACCGGCTTAATCGACTTGCAGCGTCACTTTGAAATGCAAGTGAAGCTGATGAAAACTGCGGAAAAAATGGACGAGTCGTCTGCATCACTGTTGCAGCTTGGCTAAGTCATCTTAAGAGGAACACACTATGCATCCAGCATTATGGGTCAGTAAAACCGGACTTGATGCGCAACAGACTAACATCTCGACCATCTCGAATAACTTAGCGAACGCATCCACCATTGGCTTTAAAAAGTCGCGTGCCGTGTTTGAAGATTTGTTTTATCAAAACATCAACCAACCGGGTGGCCAGTCTTCGCAAAACACAGAGTTGCCCAGTGGCTTGATGCTAGGCGCGGGTTCTAAAGTGGTTGCCACGCAGCGTGTTCATACCAATGGTAATGTGCAAACCACCAATAACGCGCTTGATATGATGATCCAAGGCGATGGTTTCTTCCAAGTATTGTTGCCGGACGGCAATATCGGTTACCAACGTAATGGTCAGTTCACCCTAAACGATGAAGGCACCATAGTGACATCGGGTTCTGGCTACGTGCTGCAACCTGAAATCACCGTACCGCAAGACGCGGTGCAGATTACAGTGGGTACTGACGGTGAAGTGTCAGCCCGTTTGCGTGGGCAGCAAGAAAACCAAGTGTTGGGTCAGATCACCACGGTCGATTTTATCAACCCGGGTGGGTTGGAACCGATTGGGCAAAACATTTACTTACCGACAGGGGCCAGTGGCGATCCACAAGAAGGGGTGCCTGGTCTGGATGGCTTCGGTGAAGTGAAGCAGTCGATGCTAGAAACCTCTAATGTGAATGTCACCGAAGAGCTGGTCAACATGATTGAAGCGCAGCGTGTCTACGAGATGAACTCAAAAGTGATTTCGTCTGTTGACCAAATGCTGAGCTATGTGAATCAGCAGTTATAAACAAGGTTAAGGATTACAAGGGGGCGCTGATGACTTTCCAACGTGTTTTAATGCCAAGCTTGTTGCTTATGGCCTTGTTCGGTCTGAGCGGCTGCTCTTTGCCGGGTCAGCAAGACACAGGTAGTGATCTTGACCAAGCAACCTCAACCACGGATGCGGTCGAGGGCGAGACAGCGCCAGACAGTGAGGGGCTGATTGGCTTACTCCGCCAACGCGAAGATCCCAAAGCAGGTGATCCGGCTTGGTCACCCATTCGTCCTCAGCAACCCCCAGAGCATTACGCGACGGCGACAGGCTCCTTGTTTGATAGCACCCGCCAGCGTGACCTTTATGACGGGTCTAAACCGCGCGGTTTGGGGGATATCGTCACCGTGATGCTCGAAGAGAACACGCAAGCACAAAAAAGTGCGAGCTCTGATTTGGCGAAATCCAATGACCTCAGCATGGATCCGCTCTCGTTGGGGGGGGAAGAGATCACTATCGGCGAGCGGACCCTTTCTTATGAAGTGAGTAACGATAACTCCTTCACAGGCTCTGCCTCAGCCGATCAGAGCAACAGCCTACAGGGATCAATCTCAGTCCAAGTAATTGATGTTCTTGCGAATGGTAACCTCATGGTTCGAGGTGAAAAGTGGCTGACATTAAACTCAGGGGATGAATACATACGCCTCAGCGGTACCATTCGTCCGGCCGACATTAGCCCAGATAACACGATTGCATCGACACGTATTTCTAACGCGCGTATTCAATATTCAGGAACGGGTGATCGCCAAGATACGCAAGAGCAAGGCTGGTTGGCACGATTCTTTAATGTCACTTTATAGCGCAATAACGTGCCGGAGAGTTGACGTGAAAAAGTGGTTGTTATCGATTGTATTGCTAGTGGTGGCGTTTCCGAGCCTCGCGGCACGCATAAAAGATGTGTCGGAAGTGGCAGGTGTACGTAGCAACACCCTGACAGGCTATGGTCTGGTCGTGGGTTTACCGGGCACCGGTGAGAGCACGCCGTTTACCGATCAAAGTTTTAAATCTATGCTGGAAAACTTTGGCATCCAGCTGCCACCTGACATCAACCCTCAGGCAGCCAATATTGCGGCGGTGGCTGTTACGGCAGATTTACCCGCCTTTGCGAAGCAGGGTCAAAAACTTGACGTGACGGTTTCCTCGATTGGTTCGGCTGAAAGCCTGCGCGGGGGAACGCTGTTGCAAACCTTCCTGAAAGGGTTGGATGGTAACGTCTATGCCATTGCACAAGGCAACTTGATTGTGGGTGGCTTTAGCGCCACGGGGGCGGATGGCTCACGATTAGTGGGGAATACACCAACGGTTGGCCGTATCACTAATGGCGCGTCTGTTGAGCGCGAAGTGCCCAATCCCTTTGGTCGCGGCGATTTCTTGACCTTCAACTTATTCCAAGCAGATTTCACCACCGCCCAACGTATGGCGGATGCCATTAATCGCTTCTTAGGCCCTTCAATGGCCTCAGCGATGGATGCGACGTCTATACGTGTTCGAGCGCCTCGTGATGTCAGCCAGCGCGTCGCGTTTTTATCGACGGTGGAAAACATTGAATTTGAGCCAGGCGATGCCGCCGCCAAGATCATTGTAAACTCCCGTACGGGGACGATCGTGGTGGGACAAAATGTTCGTTTGCGACCTGCGGCGATCACTCATGGTGGGATGACCGTATCCATTAATGAAGATTTCAATGTGAGTCAGCCTAATCCGCTCGGGGGCGGGGAAGCGATCGTTACGCCGGATACCGATATTGAAGTGCAAGAAGAAGAGGGGCGGATGTTCCACTTTAAGCCGGGCGTGACCTTGGACGACTTGGTACGTGCCGTTAATGGCGTGGGGGCAGCACCGTCAGATCTGATGGCGATACTGCAAGCGCTGAAACAAGCAGGTGCCATTGATGGCCAGTTGATCGTGATATAGGGCAGAACAATGAAATCACCGGTTGATAGCCAGTTTGTGCATGACATTAGCCAGCTCGATTCACTACGGCAAAAAGCCGTAAGTGGTAAAGATGGTGATGAAAAAGCGGCATTGCGGGCGGCGGCAGAACAGTTTGAGTCATTGTTTACACAAATGCTGTTCAAATCGATGCGAGAAGCGAATGAAGCGTTTGAATCGGATTTGATTGATAACCGCACATCGAAGTTTTACGAGCAAATGGCCGATGAGCAACTTGCCAGTGAACTGAGCCGGGAAGGTTCCCTCGGCCTGGCAGATATGATTGTGCAACAGCTAGGCAGCGCGCAATCGGGTGAGCCTCAAACCAACTTAAAAGAGGCCGCTTTCGCATCCGCGAACGCGCTGCCCATGAATAAAGATCAAAGTCGGCAAGCGGCAGAGCAAGCGATGGCCGAACTGGATAGACAGTCTATCGCGCCGCCAAGTATTCCAGAGCGTCCTATACGTAAAGAATCGTTTGATTCGCCAGAATCGTTTGTGCAAACCCTCACGCCTCACGCACGTCGAGCCGCTAGGGCGCTAGGTACCGATCCTGCGATTATTCTTGCGCAAGCGGCGCTAGAAACGGGATGGGGTAAAAAAGTGATCGCCAACGCGCGCGATAACAGCCATAACCTATTTAATATTAAGGCCGATAAGCGCTGGCAGGGCGATAAAGTCGCGACGCAGACCTTAGAAGTCTATGATGGCATACCGGTTCAAGAAACCGCGAGTTTCCGTGCCTACCCATCGTATCAAGATAGCTTTGACGACTTCGTCTCTTTCCTCAATAGCAACCCTCGCTATCAGCAGGCACTGTCCCAGTCCGCACAACCAGAGCAATTTATTCGCGAGTTGCATCAGGCCGGTTATGCGACCGATCCAGATTATTCGAACAAGGTGCTCCGCGTGCTCGAACAAGTCCGCGGCATAATGGATCAATAACGGCAGGCAAGAGCTTGCCGTTGTCCTTTCCTGTCTTTGTTTTATGTTGAAAGTTTATATTAACTCACTGATTTTTATAAAATTAAAAGCCTATATTTCTATTGGCTCAATTCTTGCTTTGATTCCTGTATCTCGTTTCTATTGCCGGGTTTTCTGGAGGCACAATGGGCTTTGACCTGCTTTCCCTTGGGTCGCAAGGTGTACTCACCGCGCAGCGACAACTTAATACCACAGGTCACAATATTTCCAATGTGAACACTGAGGGTTATAGCCGTCAGTCTGTTGAGCAACAAGTTAACGATCCTCATTATTGGGGAGGGAATAACTACGGTGACGGCGTACACGCCGCTGCAGTGCGCCGTAATTACGATAAGTTTGCCGTTAATGAGCTCAATATTGCTACCTCCAATTTAGAACATGCCGCCGCGCGTAATGATCAGCTTGGGCGCCTTGACGATATGATGGCGCACTCAGCGCGGAAAATTCCTGACAATATGAATGAGTTCTTTGGTGCAGTAAAAGGCCTCACCGATAGCCCGAGTGATATGGGAGCGCGTAAGGTGGTGCTAGAGAAAGCGCGCATGGTGTCTGCTGGATTAAACGACGTATATGGCGTACTTCAGCAGCAGTCGATTGATACCTCCTCGCAAATCGATGCCACGGTCAAGCGTATGAACGATATTGGCCGCGAAATTGTTGATATTCATAAAGCTATTCTGAAAACACCGGGCGAGCCGAACGATCTACTTGACCGTCATGACAAGCTCATTCGTGAGTTAGCTGAATACACCCAAGTCAGTGTTAATGCGCGTGAAGATGGCTTATTTAACGTCATCATCGGCAGTGGTCATATGTTAGTGTCAGGGATGAACAGCAGTGAACTCACAACCTTACCGGGAAAGCCTGATCACCAAGAACGTCAGCTGGCCTTAGTTGAAGGGAAAAGCGTGAAGGCGATTTCTAATCGCGATATTCGCGGCAAACTCGGCGCGTTATTTGAATATCGCGATCAGACACTGGGGCAGGCGCGTGACGAACTCGGCCGTATAGCGATTGGCTTTTCTCAAGCATTGAACGATTTGCAAGGACAAGGCTTCGATCTAAATGGTGAGGTTGGCAAGAATATCCTGACCGACTTTAATGACGACCGTATTGCGGCATCCCGGGTGATCAAAAGTGGTGATTCGACCGCCGATCTTAAAGTGTACATCGATGATCTTCAGAAGCTTAAAATTGGTGACTATCAATTAAAATTTGATGGGGCGCAGTACACACTCACGTCACCTGATGGTCAGCAATCAGCGGTGACGCCAAGCGGAACACCGCCAAGTTTTAATGTAGATGGCATGCGCGTTCAAATCGACGCTAACCTTGCGCCTAACGAACGGGTCTTTTTGCGCCCCGCGCGTGCAGCTGCGGGGCAAATCCGCATGGTGATGGATGATCCTGCTGGCATTGCCGCTCAAAGTTATGTCAGCGCCAGCTCAATTAGCCATGGTGAGGGGGATGTGCGCGTACTGCAGTCTGGGGCTCAGAAAGAATTCCAAGTTCGCATATCACCCGATGGGAGTCAGTTTGCGGTCACGGATACAGACGGACAAGTATTGCTTGCTCCGCAAGCATATCCGCCAACAGGGCCGATTAACGTCAATGGCACCTTGATTGAGATTAACGATAAAGCGGCGCCTGACGACATTCTTGCCATCAGTCTGATCCCAGCAGATGGCGACAACAGTAACCTGATCCGAATGCAAGAATTGCAAACGCAAAAGCTGATGGATAACGGACGTTCTACCTTATTGGATGTGTATGAAGGGTTGAATACCGACCTTGGCGTACAAAAAGCGTCGTATGAACGACTGCAAGATGTCAGCTTGGTGGAGCATGATGCGGTGGAAGGACGCGTTGCTGAAATCGCTGGGGTCAATCTGGACGAAGAAGCCGCGAATATGATGAAGTTTCAACGTGCCTATATGGCGGCGTCGCGCATTATGACAGCGGCAAATGAGACGTTTGATTCACTGCTCAATGCGACACGATAAGGATAGCTATCATGATTAGCCGTATTGCCAGCTTTCACAACTACCAGTCAGTGTCTAACGATATCATGCGCCAGAATATTAAGGTGCAAGATAATCAAGAACAAATGGCGACCGGTAAGCGGGTGATCACTGCAGGTGATGATCCTGTGTCGTCAATTTATATTCAGAATTTCCGCCAGCAAGACGAACAAATTGATCAGTTCATTGACTCGATAACGTTAGCGAGAAACCGCCAAACGCGTGAAGAGATCGCGATTGATGAGTCTGAGCAATTGATGGACAGTGCGAAACGCAAAGTGATGGCGATGATCAACGGGTCGCTATCCGATGACGATCGCACCGCGCACCGTCAAGACTTGCAAGGTATGTTTGATAATTTTATGGACTTGGTGAATACCAAGGATGAATCAGGCAACTTCTTGTTCTCAGGGACCCAAACCAGCACGCAACCTTTTTATCGCGACAGTCAAGGCAATGTCCGTTATGCCGGTGATAGCTATTTTCGTACTGCGCAAGTTGCCCCCGCGGTAGAAGTGCCCACATCGGATCCGGGCGATAAAATGTTTATGGAAATTGATAACCCTTATGGGGATTATCAGCCCGAATACGATTTGCAAGATGGCTCCTTGTTGCTGCTTGCTCGCGCAGAAAACAGCAATAATGCAGACAACGCCGCGTACGCCGTGACCTTTGATGTAAATGCCAGTGGAGATACAACCTACTCATTAACCCAAAACGGGACCGAAGTGAGCACTGGGCTCTACGATCCTCAAAATGGGATTGAGTGGAACACGCTTAAAATGACCTTTGAAGGTGAGATGAAGCCCGGCGATACCATTGCTCTCGAGCGTCAAGACACCTTCACTATCTTTGATGCGTTTAAACATGGTGCCGCGTTGTCGTATGCTGACATCGATGATGCGTCTGCAACCGCAGAGCTGCATCAAGTCACCGATCAGTTTGCAGCGGCCTTCAAACACTTAAACAAGGCCCGTTCTGAGGTCGGGACACGTTTGACTACGCTAGATCGGCAAGAGAGCATGCACAAAGATTTCAAATTGGTGCTAAATCGCTCATTGGGCACTATGGAGGACTTGGACTATACCCAAGCTGCGATCGATATGAATGAAGACATGTTAGCCCTACAGGCATCGCAACAAGCGTTTGCGAAAACGAAAGACTTATCGCTGTTCAACTATATCTAATCCGCATCGTCAACGTGCTTTAACGGTGAGACGTTTCTATGAAAAGGGCAGTATTGACTGCCCTTTTGCTGTTAGTGGTATTGAGACAACGTCGGTTATCCGGTCAATAAATCGCGATACATGGCCTGTGCCATGGCGTCCAATAGCGGCTTTTTATCGTTCAGTAAGGGTGGATAGCAGAACGCATACTCTTGATGGCCAGACATTGCGACCGCTAGCATCGGATCACTGTCTTTGTGGCCGGCAAAAAAGACATAACAAGGTGCCCCTACCGCAACGGCGGTCCGGTGAACAGCGGTACCTGCGGTAAACACGCCGTCAATGGATGCCATGACATTCGCACTCCCGACAAAATCATCCTTGAGATCCAAGCCTGGCAATTGCACAACCTCGACCCCAGTTTGTTTTTTAACTTTGGCCAGCTCTTTTGAGCAGTCGCCATACTGTAGGTTCACAAACTGAACCTTAGGATGAAGGGAGCGCATTTTTGTTAACCATTGCCCCAGTTCATCGGCAATCAAATAGTGGATATTCCGTGTTGCCGCCGCCAAGCCACTTCGCCAGCAAACGCCAATAACTGGCCCTTGTGCTTTCAGTTCATCTAGCACCGATTGCCAAGGTGTCTCTTGAGTCGCCGACGCATGAATATAGGTTTGCTGGTAAAGGTGGCGTTCGAAGTGCTGATAACAAATTCCCGCCAGTGAGCCGCCCGCGACCCAGCTATTGATATCGGCCAACACGTGATCAGGAATATGGATATCTTGCCCATCAGTACGTGAAATAGGCACGATCTCTGTGGTGGGAAAGGCAGCTTTGAGCACGGGTTCAAGACGAGGATCACAGCCAACGTAGACCTTTCGGGCACGTTCCACCACCATAGGCACATTATGAAAATAGGCGAGCTCATCCCCGACACCTTGTTCAGGCATAATGAGTACAGCATCGCTTTCAGGACGAGAAAGGTCCCAACGTGGTAACTCACCGTGATATTTCAGTCGACGCCCACATTCAATGCCAGCTTCGTTGGCCTCATAAAATGCGGGCCATGCCATCTGAGTGCGATAGACAAACGCTAAGTTAAAGCGGAGAGCGTGATCGTCCGGGCTGTCAGCCAATAGCGATTCGAGACGCTTTTGCGCGCTATCAATGTTGCCTAAATACCAATCTAATTCGCCTAATTGCGCTTGCAAGGTATTCGCATGCTTACCCACGACGTATTGACAGGCTTTTTCGTGAATATGGTAGCAATGGGTCAGTTTTTCGTGGGTAAATTGGTGATGCTGTTTCAAATGCTCAAATGTGGCACGCGCCAGCGCATAATGTAACTCTCCGCGCTCAGGGTCTTCCCGCAAGCACTGCTTAGCAAGTTTACTGGCTTCTAACCAGTTTCGCTCATTGAGGTAAATCACCAATAATTGTCGGAGAAACGCTGGATCTTGGCTTTGTTTATACACGCTCAGGCAGCGTCGTCTCGCGTGGGCATAGTGGCCTAATCCCGATTCGGCTTTGATCAGAAGCAGTTGCCAAACTGGATGAGCTTGCGCTTTATCACTGCCTCGGAGTAACAACTGATGAGCTTTTCCGAAGGCTTCATCATCCAGCGCATACTGCGCCAGTGCCATCAGTGCCGGCGGGTAATCCGGCTCAAGCGTTAAGATCGTTTGATAGAGCTGTTCGCCTTGCTCCACATGTCCATCAGCCATGAAGTTCGCCGCTAATGTCATGGTTTTCTCAATTTCTTCGGCGAGCCCTTGATTTTTGAGTTGGTGTAACTCGTCACGTAATGCATGGGTACGACGGCTTTCGCCTTTATGGCCGAGTTTGTCAGTCAGTTGGGCACGTAGGTTCAGAATGTCAGGGTTGGTTGGCGCGGCAACAAATAGACGTTCGACGATCTCCATCGCTGCCGTGTTCTTTCCTTGTTGAACCAGCAACTGCGCTTTATCAAACAGTAATGATAAATCGTCGGGAGTGAGTGCCAGTGCATGGTTGATATGCGCCATCGCCTGCTCGAGATTGCCTTCCTCCGCATCTAATACGGCGAGGACTTGCCGCACTTGTGCCGCATCGGGCGCATGAGACAAAATTTGCTCGAACACGTCGCGGGCGTCCGCTTTATTTCCTTCCTGATAAAGGTTTATGCCGAGTTTAAATGCCTCATCCAAGGTCATATTGGTATGGCCATCGTTATCTAGGGTCATAGATTGCGTCGTCCTATTCTAGCAGTGGTGAGCACGGCCGTTGGCGCTGCCTGTCAAGGCAATGGCGCTGTATGGCAAGCCAAGGATAATGCAAAAAATGTTCCTTTGATCTGTGGGTTAGCGTGTTTGGCAACTTACTTGCAAGGCAACAAGGAAAAGAAAGTTGGATAGGCATTGCCGCTCGTTTGCCGCTTTCACCGCATTTTATGGTTTAGGCGTTGCCTCTTAAGACGATTGGTTGAGTAATAAAAGTCTATAAATCATTGATTAAAATGAATTTTATAAAGTTGGCACACATATTGTATTAAATACATCAAGCGGCCAGTTTTTGAACGGGCTGATCTTGAAACTGATTAACAAGCTGTTCCCGCAGCACCGCAAACAAACAGTGCAACACGTCGCGGGTAGGCTGTTTCGCAAAGCAAGCGAAAGTCAAAGGAGAGCAAAATGGGTGTAACAGTTAACACCAACGTGTCTGCGATGACTGCGCAGCGTTACCTGAATAAAGCGACTGATGAGTTGAATAATTCAATGGAACGTCTGTCGTCAGGTAGCCGAATCAACAGTGCTAAAGACGACGCGGCGGGTTTGCAGATTTCTAACCGTTTGGTTGCTCAGACGCGTGGTCTGGATGTGGCAATGCGAAACGCCAACGATGGTATTTCGATTGCGCAGACCGCTGAAGGCGCCATGCAAGAATCCACTAACATCTTGCAACGTATGCGAGATCTCTCATTGCAGTCAGCGAATGGCGCGAACGGTAAATCCGAGCGCATCGCGATTCAAGAAGAGGTTGCAGCCTTGCAGGATGAGCTAAACCGTATTGCAGAAACCACGGCATTCGGTGGGCGACGCCTACTCAACGGCTCTTTCGGGGATGCGTCTTTCCAAATCGGTGCCGATGCTGGTGAAGCAATCATCATGGGTTTAACCAGCATCCGCGCAGATGATTTCCGCATGGGAGGGGTTGAATTCGTAGGCACGGAGTCAAAATCGGCTGACTGGCAAGTTGACCCGACCGCATCAACACTGCAGCTACAGTTTACCACCAAAGACGGTGAAAACATTAGCTTAACGATCGGTGCCAAGCCAGGTGATGATGTTGAAGAATTGGCCAGCTACATCAATGGTCAATCCGATGAAATGCTCACTGCGTCTGTCGATGAAGAAGGGCAATTGCAAATCTTTATCGAAGAGCCCAAAGTCGAAGGCACAGTTACCTTCGGAGGCGGACTTGCGACATCGTTAGGGTTAGTTTCCGGTAACGGTGACTTGATCACGACCAAAGACATCGACGTATCGGATGTGGGCGGTGCACAAATGGCCGTTGGTGTGATTGACTCTGCGATGCGTTATATCGACAGTCAGCGTGCTGACTTGGGTGCGAAGCAAAACCGCTTGAGCCACACCATCAGCAACTTGTCGAACATTCAGGAGAATGTGTCTGCGTCCAATAGCCGGATTCGCGATACTGACTTCGCGCGCGAAACCACGGCCATGACGAAAGGACAGATCCTCCAGCAAGCGGGGACGTCGATGTTGGCTCAGGCCAAACAGATGCCTCAAGCTGCACTGAACTTGCTTCAGTAACACTGACAAATCAAGCAACTAAAAAGCGGCAAGTGATTGCCGCTTTTTTTATGTCATTTTTTTCGCAAATCACGCTAAAGATATTTCTCCTGTGGACGTTAACTTCCATAGCACCATGAAGCGACGGTGGTTTAGCCATTGTCAGCACGCAAAAAAAACTAAAGCTTTTTGACTGTGCGCCGCTAAATGGGTTGTGAAAGATTTTCGAACTGGTTTTCCCTGGTCAGCTGGGCGAAGCCGGACCTAGAACCAAAGGAGAATAGTTATGGCTATTACAGTTAACACTAACGTCCCTGCAATGACTGCTCAGCGTTACTTGAATAACTCAACCGACGCACTGAACAACTCAATGGAACGTTTGTCATCCGGTTATCGTATCAACAGCGCCAAGGATGACGCAGCGGGTCTGCAAATTTCTAACCGCTTGATGTCTCAAAGCAGTGGTCTGGACGTTGCCGTACGTAATGCCAACGACGGTATCTCTATGGCGCAAACCGCCGAAGGGGCGATGGAAGAGTCAAGCAACATCTTGCAACGTATGCGTGACCTATCTTTGCAGTCCGCTAACGGCGCAAACGGCGACTCTGAGCGTGCAGCTATCCAAGAAGAAGTGGTGGCCTTGCAGGACGAATTAAACCGTATTGCAGAAACCACATCATTCGGTGGTGCGAAACTACTGAACGGCACATTTGGTACACGTTCATTCCAGGTGGGTGCGGATGCTGGTGAAGCCGTGATGATGGAATTCAAAAACATCCGTGCTGACCATGCTGAAATGGGTGGTGCTAGCTTTACTGCAGCAAACGCAAAATCAGCAGGTTGGACAGCAACAGACGGTGCAACCTTAGCCATTACTATCACGGATGCGGATGGTGCAACGACCTCTATCAACGTAACCGCAAAAGGCGGCGATGACATTGAAGAAATTGCTACCTATATTAATGGTCAGGCAGATGACAAACTGAGTGCTTCAGTGACTGAGGACGGCGAGCTTCAGGTTGTGACAGCATCCGGGTCTGATGCTACCTTTACCGGTGCATTGGCAACGTCATTGGCAATGGGTACCAAGGTGGATGAAACCATCAAAGATGTGGATGTTTCGACTATCGGTGGTGCACAGAAAGCTGTGGGTCTTATCGATAACGCGATGCAGTTTATTGACTCACACCGTGCTGAGCTGGGTGCGAAACAGAACCGTCTAAGCCACACGATTGCGAACTTGGACAACGTGAACGAGAACGTGACCGCCTCTAACAGCCGAATCCGCGATGTGGACTTCGCTAAAGAGACCACTGAGTTCACTAAGTCTCAGATCCTACAGCAATCTGGTACGTCGATTCTGGCACAGGCCAAGCAGGCGCCGTCAGCGGCACTGAGCCTGTTGAGTTAATCACGCTTTATAACCCAGTAGCGGCGGATACTCCGCCGCTACGCTAACAGGAGGTGAATCGTAATGGACATTTCATCCGTTTCAACTTCATCCCTGCCTCATACCGGCTCTTCCGACGGCACAAAGATTGCAAGAGAAGAGAGAGTAGGAAAAACTCGGCCTGATCAGGTTAGCGTGAGTCAAAACCAGCAGGCCGTTCGTCGAGAAACGCGTGAGTCTATGCAGCAGCGACGCGTTGAACAAGCGGAGCGTCTTAACGAAACCCGCGAAATGCAACGTGAGCAGCTGGAGAAGTTGGTCGAACGTCTCGATGAGTTTATGTCCTCTTTTAACAAAGGCCTAGCATTCCGGCTTGATGAGGATACGGGCAGAAGTATCATCACTGTTTATGAAATGAGCAGTGGGGATATCATCCGCCAAATCCCAGAAAAGGAAATGCTAGAGCTGGCCAAGCAATTGTCGCAACATGCGCGAGGGCTGGTGGCAGAAAAGGTATAACGAGGTGAGAGAATCGTCATGGGTGTAAACGCAGCAGGCATGGGTAGCGGTATCGATATCAATGCCATGGTCACTAAGATCGTGGATGCTGAGCGTGCACCCAAACAAGAGCGAATCGTCAAACGCATGAATGATGTCGAAACTGACATCAGTGCGTTTGGCCGCTTAAAAGAATCTCTCGATAAACTCAAAAGCCAGATGTATGACTTTCGTCGCAACGAGTCTTATGCGGCAAGGACTGCCTCAGTCAGTAATTCTGACGCTTTAAGTGCATCAGCGAGTCCTGATGCGATCCCCGGAAAATACCAAATTAATGTTCAGCAGCTAGCGAGCACGCATAAGCTCGTTTCTGCTGGCATGGATTCTGATGCACCACTCGGTACTGGTAAGCTCACCATTACCATGGGCAACCGGACAAGCATCATTGATATCCCACAAGGTAAAAATAGTTTAACCGAGGTTGTCCGTGCGATTAATAGCGACCCAACCAACCCCGGTGTGCAAGCATCACTGATCCAAGATGACAGTGGTGCAAGATTAGTTCTCAACGGCACTAAGACGGGGGCGGGCAATCAGATTGCAGTGAATGTTGATGCTCAAATGGGGAGCGCCCTGCATCAACTGGGGTTTAAAGTCGGTCAAGCTGGCAATGGCTTGACGCAAATGCAAGCTGCGCAAGATGCGCAGATTATGATTGATGGTATTGCTTCTGTCTCGAGTGAAACCAACACCTTTACCAATGCGATTGAAGGGGTGTCACTTGACGTCAGTCAAGCTGGGGCGTCACCCATCACCTTGTCTGTTGAGCATGATCGTGAGTCGGTACGCTCCACGCTGGAAAGCTTTGTTGATAACTACAACGCCTTTTTCCGTGTGGCACAAGCCGTGGGTAAATACGATCCCGAGACACAGCAAGGTGGGCCATTAGTCGGAGAAAGTGTAATCCGTACGGCCACAAGTCGCTTACGGAACTTGTTTTCATCGCCCATTGAACAAGCACCAGAAGGGATGAAGACACTCAGCGAGCTGGGTGTAACGACCACGATGGATGGGCGGTTAGAAATTGATAGCAAGGTGTTAGATAGACAGCTTCGTCAAAATTTTAACGCTTTAGAAGGTTTCTTTGGTGGAAACAAGGGGTTTGCTCGCCAGCTGGAAGAAGTTGTGAATGGCTTTACCGGGGCAGGTGGCGCCATCAGTAACCGCGAGAATACCTTGTCTGATCAGAAGCTGCGCTTACGCGATGAGCAGCAGGAGCTGGATAGACGGATGGAAAACCTTGAGGCGCGGACCATGAAACGCTTCTCTGCCATGGAAGAAGCGACAGCGCAAATGCGCTCACAGCTTCAAGCAATGCAAAACATCATGCCAGCATGATGACGAGTGAAATGACACACTGGCTTCAGCAATTAGAAGCGATTGATGAGGCGATTGCACATTCACTAGCCGAACGTGATGCTGATCCCGAAAAACTGGCTCAGCAATTGCATGATAGAAAGGCATTACTCGACCAGATTGCAGCGTCTTCGGAGCAGCCTGATGGTCAAGCATGGGCAAAGGCATTATCAAGAACCGAACAGCTGGTTCAAGCACTCGATAATGAAAGAGCTGATGCTGCCAAGACGTTGTTGCAGCAGCGCAAGGGTAAGCAATCTGTGCAGCTGTATAAGAAATTTCAATAGGTGAGGAAGACTATGAGAGGCTCACTACAGGCCTATAAAAAGGTCTCTGTTGACAGTCAATTAAGCGCCGCGTCGCCTCATAAGGTCATACAGATGTTGATGGCCGGTGCGATTGAACGCTTGATTCAGGGCAAGGCCGCCATGGCACAAGGCGACTTATCCGTCAAAGGTGAGCGGTTAGGTAAAGCGTTGGATATCATTATTAATCTCCGCGCTTGTCTATCAATGGATGATGGAGGCGAAATTGCCAACAACCTGGATGCGCTTTATGACTTTATGATTCGCCAAGTCAGTGAGGCCAATTTGGAAAACAAACCGGAACCCATCGACGATGTGATTGAGATTTTACGTGAGATAAAATCGGCGTGGGACCAAATTCCGTCCGAATACCATAATCTGACTCAAGCAACCAGCTAAACAGCCTACCAAAAGACTGACATGGCACTGGAGTCACAGGTTTACTGTGTCTCTGGTTGCCTTATGCGCGTTCTCTATTACAATGTCTTGATTAAAATTGAGTTTGTTACGGCTTTTTGGCACGTGACGACAATAATATATCTATCAGGGCAGACGTATCTCACACATGCAAGATTTAGCAAAAATCCTTGTTATCGATGACGATGACCAGTTTCGTCACGATCTCGGCGTGATACTCGACTTTATTGGCGAGAGTTACGCGCTTCACTCGACAGCAGATGTCAGTGACGCACTTTGGGAGCAAAACTGGGGCGCATGTTTTCTTGGCCACGTCCGCTCTTCTGCCTTGCTTAAAAAGGTACTTGAGCAGCTTGCTACCTATCATCATGTTCCTGTTATCGCGATACGTCGCCACGACCGTGAGCTTTCAGGACTGCCAAACTATGTCGGTGAACTGGGTCTCCCCCTTAACTACCCGCAATTATTTGACGCGCTTCACCACTGTCGAGAGTTTGCAGGAAAACAGGCATTTAGCATTCCGCAGCTTAGCGGTGACAATACCGCCTTTCACAACATGGTCGGTAAGAGTGATGCGATGGGGCAAGTCCGTCGTTTGGTAGACCAAGTGGCTGCCACCGAAGCGAATGTATTGATTCTGGGTGAGTCGGGTACCGGTAAAGAAGTGGTCGCTCGACACATTCATCATGCTTCCTCACGAGCATCCGGTCCTTTTGTGCCGGTCAACTGTGGTGCTATCCCAGCAGAGCTTTTAGAAAGCGAGCTATTTGGTCACGAAAAAGGCGCGTTTACGGGGGCGATTTCCGCGCGTAAAGGACGCTTTGAGTTGGCCGAGGGCGGAACCTTATTCCTTGACGAAATTGGCGATATGCCCATGCCGATGCAAGTTAAGCTGCTAAGAGTGTTGCAAGAGCGCACCTTTGAGCGAGTCGGGGGAAATAAGAGTATTCGCGCGGATGTCAGAGTGGTTGCGGCCACACACCGCCAGCTTGAGCAAATGATTGAAGAGGGCAATTTTCGCGAAGATCTTTACTATCGCTTAAACGTGTTTCCGATCGAAATGCCGCCGCTTCGAGAGCGTCTTGACGACATCCCAATGCTGATACACGAATTGATGTCGCGTCTCGATAGTGAAGGAAGCAGCCGTGTGCACCTCTCACCACGCGCGATCAACTCACTCATGGAGCATGAGTGGCCTGGTAACGTGCGTGAGCTCGCCAACCTCATTGAACGTCTTGCGATTTTGTATCCGGGGCAGCTTGTTGACGTTAACCACCTTCCTGCTAAATATCGTTATAGTGATATTCCAGAATTTCAGCCGGAGGCGTATTCGGTGGAAGAAACCGCTGTGGCTGAACGTGATGCCTTAACGGCGATGTTTAGTGAGCCCGATGATGATCCTATGATGGATGAGATGCCAGGCTTTCACGATAGTCCTGGCGCGGTCGTGCTACCGCCGGAAGGCGTTAACCTAAAAGAAATGCTGGCGGATTACGAAGTTGATCTGATTCGACAAGCTTTGGAGGCGCAATCAGGCGTGGTCGCTCGCGCGGCAGACATGCTGAGTATGCGAAGGACGACGCTAGTCGAAAAGATGCGTAAATACGGGCTAAATAAAGAAGAATTGATTTAAACAGACCGTGTGTCAAAAAAGCGGAGTCAAAAAAATGACTTCGCTTTTTTGTTTGCCCAGCGAAGCTGGCAAACCCGTCAGGTTGAAAGAAACCTGAATCGCCCCGACTGAGGGGAAGATAATCCGACTCGCAAGGGCGTTGCTGGCCAACGGCAGGGTCTGAAGGAAGCGATAGGAAGTTAGAGGCACACAACGCAAGTGAACCTGTTTCGGCTTGATAGGTGGGTAAGCGTGCAAAATAGCGAGAGGGAAATACACTAGTCACAAACAACACGGACCTCAGG